>CAKTKF010000008.1 GCA_934569215.1 uncultured Oscillospiraceae bacterium | reverse complement strand
GAGTTACTGTGCCGACATCAGGATACGCTGAACGGCACTGTCCGGCTGCTGTTTCAGCCGGATGAAGAAAATGCCCGGGGCGCGAAGGCCATGCTGGACGCAGGCGCCGGGGAGGGCGTTTGTGCGGCTCTTGGGATGCATGTGGCTCCCGGCCAGCCGGTTGGGCAGCTGAACTGCACCGCGAAAGAAAAAACTGCCTCTTATGACCGCTTTGTTCTGACGATCTCCGGCACCGGCGGTCACGGGGCGATGCCCCATCTGGCAGCGGATCCCATTCAGGTGGCATCGAGAATCTGCCTGGCCTGTCAGGAGCTGGTGTCCATGGAATGCGCCCCCGGATCCGGAGCGGTCGTTACCATCGGCTCCTTCCATGCAGGAGATGCCGCCAACAGTATCCCGGCAACAGCCGTGCTGGAGGGAACCATCCGTTCCGCCAGAGAAGCCGACCGACAGCACCTGTGCCTTAGATTGAAAGATATTTCGGAAGGGATTGCCCGTACCTTCCGAACCCGGGCAGAGCTGAAAATGGTCACCGGCGTGCCGGTTCTTTACAATGCGCCGGAGCTGTGTCCGACATTCATTAACGCCCTTCGTGAAAATTTGGGCGGCGATGCCGTGGACGATACGCCCCAGCGGCTCTCTGCCTCGGAGGACTTTGCGCTGTTCGCCCAACAGATTCCCTCGGTCTATCTGACCATTGGCACCGGCGAAGCAAAGGACGGCTTTTGCTATGGCAATCACCATCCATCCGTACGGTATGATGAAAGTGCATTGTCCGTCGGAGCGGCTGCCTACGCAATATGTGCGCAGGCACTGCTGGAAAAATGCAAGGCGGAAAAGAAGGCAATTATTTAAGAGAAGCCCATTCGGCAATTCTACTTCTGATTAGTACAGGCAGCTGCACGGCATGATACCGTCAGCTGCCTGCTTTTTTCCGCCCGCAGAGATTCACCGATTGCATTCCGGAAAGGGCTGTGCTACACTTGGCTTATCAAAGTGCCGTTAAAGGGGAGAAGCCGTATGCGCTATATCCGTATCACAGAGGAAAACATTGACGCCGAACACATCTGCTGCGCCATGTCGGGGAAACAGAGTGTTGCAAAAAAGGCGTGGCTCAAGGAACGGTTCGCCGAGGGGCTGGTTTTTTACCGGAGCGAGGAGCGGGGCAAGTGCTTTATCGAGTACATCCCCGCCGAAAACGCCTGGGTCCCCATCGACGCGCCGGGGTATCTTTACATCAACTGTCTGTGGGTCTCCGGCTCCCTGAAGGGGCATGGGTATTCCTCCGACCTGCTCGCCGAGTGCATCCGGGACGCCAACGCCCAGGGGCGGGAGGGGATCTGCATTCTTTCCGCGGAGGGGAGAAAACAGGAGTTTCTTTCCGACCCCAAGTATCTTGCCCACAAGGGCTTCACCGTCGCGGACACTTCGGATTGCGGGATCACCCTCATGTATCTGCCCCTGGCGCCGTCGGCAGAAAAGCCAAAGTTCAGGGAATGCGCCAGACATCCGAAAATCGGTGAGAGCGGCTTCGTTCTCTACTATACGGATCAGTGTCCGTTTACCTGTTACTGGGTGCCCCGGGTGGCGGAGGCCGCCGCAGAACACGGCATTCCCCTGAGAACCGTCCAGATCACGGACAGAGAAACCGCCCAGAACCTCCCCGCCCCGGTGACCACCTATGCGCTGTTCCGGGACGGGAAGTTCGTGACCCACGCCATTCAGTCCGACAAGAAGTTTCTTGCTCTTGCGGGGATCAAGGGCTGATATCCAGACAAGACACCCCCGCCGAAAATTTCCCGGAATCCCATTGACAAACCAGCCGTCAGCCGTTATAATCTAAAATGTATGTTGCAAAACGTGTGTTTTTAGATAACAAGGAGAATCCCTATGCCGCCGAAACCGAAATTTACCAGGGACGAGATCATCCAGACCGCATTGGAAGTCGTATCCCAAGAAGGCGTCGAAGCCCTCACCGCTAAGGAGCTGGGAGACGCCCTCGGTACCTCCGCACGGCCGATCTTTACCGTGTTCAGCAGCATGAAGCAGGTGCAGGACGCGGTGCGGGAGGCTGCGATGCGCCGGTTTGAAAGCTTCGCTGGGCAGAAGCTGCCCGATATGCCCCTGTTCAAGCAGGTGGGGATGCAGATGGTGCTGTTCGGCGTGCGGGAGCCGAAGCTGTATCAGCTGCTTTTCATGCAGGAAAACCGCAGCGCCGTCAGCTTTGATGACGTATTCGGCGAGCTTGGCCCCACGGCGGAGACCTGCATTCGGCTGATCCAGGAAGAATACGCCATGCGCGAGGCCGACGCACGGCTTCTTTTTGAACACGTGTGGATCTACACCTTCGGGGTGGGCGCGCTGTGCGCGACGCGGATGTGCCGGTTCTCGGAGAAGCAGCTGGGGCAGATGCTGTCCACCGAATTTCAGGCTATGATGCTGCTGGTAAGATCCGGGGCGGGGGAACGTTTCTGATTTCCCGGGCGTACAAAGCGGAATAACAATATCAGCCAGACGCAAAGACGCAGAGCTGAGCCGAAAACAGGCTTACTCTGCGCTTTTTCAGGAGGAATCAACATGGATAACAAAATAACGGTCAGATTATTGGTTGCGGCGGGGGCGCTGATGCTGCTTGCCGGGGGGATTTTCGGATTTTTGAAGCTGTGGCTGTATTCGGCGCTGCTGGCCGCAGGCACGTCCGGCTGCCTGATCGGGGTGATGAACTTCAAAAGCAGGAAGGATGAAGACGGAAACGGTCGGCTGATCTCCCTCCCGGCCAAGCACAAAAAGAAGCTGCTGGCGCTGTGGTACCTGGCCGGGAAATTTGAAGCCGGGCGGGAATATTCCGAACCGGAGATCAACGACCTTCTGGACGAGTGGACGCTTTTCCACGACCCAGCGACCCTGCGGCGGGAGCTTTACAACAAGCGTCTGCTCGATCGCACCCCGGATTGCCGCCGCTACTGGAAGGCAGAGGACATCCCGGCGCTGGAAGCGTTTATCCAGAAGTACGTCTGAGGGGGCGGCAACATGAGCAAATACGACGCCCTCTGGCGGTACATCCGGGACAGAGGCGAGACCAAACTGACCCTGCGCTTCGATGAGATCGGTCAAATCGCCGGTGTTCCCCTCGATCACGCTTTCCTAAAATACAAGGCCGAGCTGCTTCCCTACGGATACGCTGTCGGCAAAATCTCCATGAAGGGGCAGACCGTGGAGTTTATCCGAAAGGACGCACCGCAGAATTGGGGGGAATCATGAGCACATCGAAGGAATATATGGATTTTGTCCTGGAGCAGCTGGATGGAATTTCCGGTGTTACCTATAGAAAAATGTTCGGTGAATACCTCGTTTACGTCCAGGAAAGGCCGGTTTTGCTGGTCTGCGATAACTGCGTTATGGTGAAGAAGCTGCCTGCGCTTGCGCATTTGATGGCAGACGCGCCGGAGGGGATTCCCTACGACGGTGCCAAGGCGCACTATCTTCTGGATATCGAGAACCGCGAACTGGTAAAGGCGGTCGTAGAGATCCTGGTTCAGGTGACGCCGGTTCCCAAGAGAAAGGGTCACTAGATACGCAAAACGTGCTGCCTCGGTCACCCGGGGCAGCACGTCTCATGTATTGGCCTTATGGGGCAAAACCGTCACACAATTTTGCCAGGGCTTTCCGTGCCAAAGAATATTTTGCAATTCACCGCAGCCCCCTTGACATTTTCAGGCAATGTATTATACTACTCTTGATAGATAGAAAACTAATTAGTTTGGTGATTCCTATGGTAAAAGACGAACACGCTTCCCGGTACATTGGGATCCTTGCGAACCGCCTGCGCAGAGAAATCGATGCGTTATCCTTCCGTGGACAATACAGCGGCACGGAGGGAAAGGCTTTGCACTTCATCCTCGCCCACGAGGACAGCGAACTGTTTCAAAAGGATTTGGAGGATGAATTCGGCCTGCGTCCCCCATCCGCCAGCGCCCTTGTGAAAAAGCTGGAGCAGGACGGACTGATCAGCCGTGTTCCCGTGTCCTACGACGGGCGGCTGAAAAAAATCGTTCCCAGTGAAAAGGCACGGCAAAACCGGGAAAAAGTCCTGCGGGATGTGCAGGACTTGGAAAATCGGCTACTGCAAGGTATCCCGGAGCGGGAGCAGGCGCTGTGGCTGGAAATTACAAAGAAAATGATCGAAAACCTTTAGCTGTATGCGAAAGGTTTTCCATTTCCCCATAAAGTTAGTTTTCTAATTAGTTATAACAGGAGGCAAATATGGAAACCCTTGAACAAAAATACGAACATGAAAAAATCGGGAAACTGCTGGTGATGTTCTCCGTCCCCAGCGTGATCTCGCTGGTTCTGAACGCGCTTTACAACATGGTCGATCAGATATTCATCGGAAACGGCGTCGGCTATCTCGGCAACGGCGCGACAAACGTGATTTTCCCGCTGACGCAATTGGCCATCGCCATCGGTCTGCTGATCGGTGACGGCACAGCCAACTATATGAATCTGAAACTCGGCCAGGGCAAGCGGGAGGAAGCGGAGAAAGGAATGGCGGCAGGTCTTGCCGCATTGGTGGTATCTGGTGTCACGCTGAGCATTCTCCTGACTGCTTTCTTGCAGCCCCTCTGCCGCCTGTTCGGCGCGACGGATGACATCATGCCCTATGCGCTGGATTACGGGTATATCATCGTCGCAGGAACGGTCTTCAACATTTTCCCCTGCGGCGCTATGAGCATCGTCCGCGGCAACGGCGGGCCAAAAACCGCGATGCTCAGTATGCTTACCGGTTTTGCCGTCAATATGATCGGCGATCCATTGACCATTTACGGCTTCCATTGGGGCGTAAAGGGTGCGGCCATCGCCACGGTATTGGGACAAGCTGCCAGCGCGGTCGTCTGTATCGTCTATCTTACCCGCAAAAAAGGGACGGTACAGCTCACGAAACAATCCTTTACCGGATGCATTCGGTTTGTCCCAAAAACGGCAAAACTTGGTCTTTCCAGCTTTGTGACGCAGCTTGCGATTGTGGTCGTTCTCTATTTTCAGAACAATCTTCTTGTCAAATATGGTGCGCTGAGCAAGTATGGTGCAGAAATTCCACTGACCGCATTGGGCGTCACCATGAAGGTCTTTACCATGCTGCAAAACGCCATTATCGGTCTATGCTCCGGCGCACAGCCCATTATCAGCTACAACTACGGGCGAAATCTCCAAAGCCGGGTCAGGCATATCTTAAAGCTGCTGGTGATCTTCTCTGCGGCGCTTATGGGAATCGCTACGGTCTGGTTCCAGCTTGCGCCTATGAGCATCGTCCGCATCTTCGGCTCGACTGACCCGCTCTACAATGAATTTTCCGTCAAATGTCTGCGGATTTTCCTGATGCTCATTTTCCTGGACAGCTTTCAAATGGTTGGCAGCTCCTTCCTGCAATCCATCGGCAAGCCCATTCCCGCAACGGCGCTGGTTCTCTTTCGGCAAATCGTTGTTCAGGTTCCGGCACTGCTGGTTCTGGGAAGGGCGTTCGGTATCGACGGGCTGCTTTACGCCGGGGCGCTTTCCAGTTTGCTGGTCGGTATTCTGTCCATTGCATTTCTTGCACGGGAATGGCGGGCGCTGGCAGATACGAAGCCGCACACCGCCTGATTACTCGGTGATTCAGCCGATTCCGGGCGTTTTCCTCCGTCTCAGCAGCTGCATGATGCGCTGGCGGTTGTAGCGCTGCATCATTACAAGCAGCATGTCAAACAGCGCGGCCAGGACGGACGTTATGACAAACACCGGGTACGCGCCGAACCACGCGCCCGCCGCAATGGGCAGAAAGCTCAGCACGGCGATGGTCTCGTGGACAAGCTCCGCCTGACACATGGCCTGGGCGATCTCCTCCCAGGTGTGCCGCCTGGGGTCGAACCGGGTGGGATCGTAGGTCGGCATTCTGCGCTTCCACTTTTTTACCCGCAGCCTGTCGTACAGCGCCATTTCCCCTTTGCCGACCTGATACCACCGTTTTCCGTAATCCGCCCGGTTTTTCATCACGGTGTGAAACGCCAGCGCAACCAGCTGCCGCATGACGACATGATAGGCCGTGGTTCCCAGGGTGATGGCAAGGGGAAGGTACGCCCCGCAGGCCGTTTCCCGGTACAAAACCGTGAAAGCCGCCGTCCCCGCGAGAACCAGGAGGGTCAACAGCGTCAGTTTCTTCGCCATATCCCGTCACGCCCGGGGCCTGCGCTGCTGCCGGACGGTCTCCCGGGTCTTTTTTGCCGACACATTCAGCGCCATACCGGCGAGGGTGCCGAGGCTGATGCCTAGCGCCATGCCCAGGAGCATCTGGTCGTGCATCCGGCCGATGGACATGCCGATGCTCATGCCGAACAGCATGTAGATGGGCTGCCAGTTGGTGAGGGGGCTTTCCAGCACGAACCGAGGGCCTTCCTTGCCCGTTCCGTCCGCCACGAAGCCGCACTTTTCCAGAACCCGCTGGGACGCCTTGTTGTCCGGGTCGGTCTCCGCCTCCACGAACACCACGTCCTTCTGCCCGAATGCCCACTGGGTCATGGCCTGAACCGCTTCTGTGGTGTAGCCCTTGCCCTCATACTCCGGCTGAATGCCGTAGCCGATCTCCACGGAATGGTTCTTGGCTGGGCCTTTGAAGCAGAGGTCGCCTATGTTCTCCGCGCCGTCCTTCAGCGCCATGCACCAGGGCGCGTACCAGACCCGGTTTATTGGGTCGCGCTTGCAGCCCTCCAGCATTTCGCCGTAGGCGGCGCGAAGCTCGTCGTCAGAATCCGTGCGCGCGATCAGCGCCTCGGTCTCTGCGTCGGTCATGGGACGCAGAACCATTCTCTTGGTTTTGATTTCCGTTTGTTTCATGGTGCATTGATCCCTCGCTTCAATAGAATATCATGTTTCTTCCCGGAGCCGCAGAGGGACGGGGGAGACGCCATAGTACGCAGCCAGCGCCGTGAACTCCCTGCGAAACGCCGCCAGCAGTTCCCCGTCCGTCAGGTTCAGATGGCCGGTATTTGCCAGGATTGCCAGGCCGTAGGCATAATACGCCATGTCCCGGTGCAGCTTTCTCGCCTGTTCCTCGGAGTAGCCGTATTCGCTCACCATCGCCGCGATGATCTCCGGGAGCAGCACGTCGTCCTGATGGGGGACGGATTGCTCCCCGTCCAGGTAGAGCCAACGGAACAGATGCTTTTCCTCCGCCGCGAACTTCACAAATCCCATGCCGTAGCTGCTGTAACGGCTGTACCCGCTGTAGCAGCTGCCGCTGTCCTCCCGGATGCGCAGGGAGTCCCGAACGCGCCGGGTGTGCAGCGCAATGGCACGCTGAGTCATGGCGGCTTTCAGCTCATCCATATTCCGGAAGGACAGGTAGATCGGCTGGGTAGAGCAGCCCAGCTTCTTTGCCACGCTGCGGGCGTTGATCGCGGCCGCGCCGCCCTCCCGCAGTATCTCCACCGCCGCGTCTATAATGGCCTCTTTGGACACTTTTTTCATTGCCGGCATTGGATCACCTCTGAAATAACCTTCGTTATTGATAACCTATATTATTGTATGGAAAATGGGTTGGTTTGTCAATAGGGGAGGGGCTTCTTTTGTCCGAACACGCCAAACAGCCCGGGATCCGACGGTCTCCCGAGCTGTTTGCTTTTTGACTCGTCTTGCGCGCGGTTCGCCTGATGAACCGCGCGCAAGTAGTTTATCCATACACTATATGCTATTGGGTTGGCACACGCTTCGTCGGCTTATCCCCGGCGATTGCCGCGGCATCGAAGGGTGCATAGCGTTCCTTACAGTGTCGAGGTGGTTTCTGCTTCTGCAAAGAGTGTACCATGCCAGCTTGAAAGCGTCCTGAAAAAATGCGGCACGCTTGTAAACAAGCTGTAAACTCCCATGTATTTTATGAATTTCCTGTGAATTCCAAATTTTTTAAGGAGCATTTCAGCTTCGTTGCTTACAATGGGTGCGAACTTGAACAGACGGTGTCCCAGGATAGAAGGGACTTGCCGCCGGGAAGGAGCCACTATGTTTGGTAAATCAAAGAAGGAAACCGGCACCCCCGCAGCCGTCCCGCCGAATGGGGACGATGCGCTGTTTGAAGCGCTGGGCAAAAGCAGAAAGGCCAAAAAGCGGAAAATCCTCCGCACCGTGCTAATCATTGTCGCCGTACTGGTCGCAGCATTGATCGCCGGCGTCAGCATTCTCCAGCGGCAGGTGCGAAAGCAGTTCGCCTCTTCCTCCCAGGAGGTGCTGAGCGCGGCGGCGGAACGGGGAACCATCAGCACCGTGGTGACCGGCTCCGGGACGCTTACCAATGTGGACTCCGAAACCGTCTCCGTTCCCTCCGGCGTGGAGGTGACGGAAACTCTGGTGGAATTTGGGGACACGGTTCAAGAAGGCGACCTGCTGGCCACCGTGGACATGGCAAGCGTGAGAACCGCCATGTCCGACTTACAGGGGGAAATCGAAAACTTAGACGACCAGATCGCCGACGCCGACGGGGATACCGTCAGCAGCTACGTATCCGCAGGCGTTCCGGGGCGGGTAAAGGCCATCTACGCCGAGAAGGGTAAGCTTGTGGAGGACGTCATGGTGGAGCATGGCGGGCTGGCGGAGATTTCTCTGGACGGCTACATGGCCGCGGATATTGAGACCGACGCCCTGAGCGAGGGCGACGCGGTGACGGTGGTTCTATCCGACGGTGAAGAGACGGAAGGCACCGTGGAGAAAGCCGTGGGCGGCACCGCCACCGTTCTGGTGACGGATGACGGCCCGGAAAACGGCGAAGCCGTAACGGTAAAATCAGAATCCGGCGCAGAGCTGGGAAGCGGCACACTGTACATCCACAATTCCCTCACCGTCACCGGCTACGCCGGTACCGTCAGCACCGTGGACGCTTCGCTGAATCAGAAGGTCTATGCCTCCACCACCCTGTTCACCCTGAAGGACACCTCCACCAGCGCAAGCTATGACGCGCTGCTGCGGGAGCGGAGCGAAAAGGAAGAGACCCTTCTGGAGCTGCTGCAGATCCAGCGAAGCAACGGCCTGACCGCCCCCATTTCCGGCAGCGTATACTCCGTCGCCGATCTGGACGACGAGGACGCAGAAGAAGAGATCACCGACATCGTGGTTCTCTCCCCGGATGTCAGTATGTCCGTGACCATCAGCGTGGATGAAGCCGATATTCTCGCCCTGGAGCTGGGGCAGGAGGCGGACGTCACCGTCAGCTCCGTCAGCGACGAAACGTTGTCCGGCGTGGTGACGGAGATCGACAAAACCAGCGCCTCCGGCGATTACACGGCGGTCATCACCCTGGACAAGGTGACCGGGATGCTCCCCGGCATGACCGCCAGCGTAGACGTGCGGATCGAGGGCGTGGACGACGCCATCCTGATTCCGGTGGACGCCCTGCATCAGACCAGCGCCGGCTACTATGTCTACACCAGCTACAACGAAGACACCCAGGAGTACGGCGGCAAGATGGACGTGGTGCCGGGACTCAGCAACAGCAACTACGTGGAGATCAAGTCCGGCCTAAACGAGGGCGACGTGGTCTACTACGCGGAATCCCAGACCTTTGACTTTGGGGGCATTGTCTTCGGCGGAATGCCCGGCGGCGACTTTGGCGGCGATATGCCCGGCAATTCCGGCGGTGGGATGCCCTCCGGCGGCGGCGCGCCCAGCGGCGGTCCCGGCGGCGGAATGCCCGGCGGCCGGGGATAAGGAGACGGCTATGATCGACATTAAAGATCTGTGCAAGTGTTATCTTGTGGGCGACGAGCGTGTCCGCGCACTGGATCACGCCACCATGCACGTCAGCCCGGGGGAATTCGTCAGCATCATCGGCCCCTCCGGCAGCGGCAAATCCACCCTGATGAACATCATCGGCTGCCTGGACACGGCGGACGCGGGGGCGTACCTGCTGGACGGTCTGCCCATTGAAAGCTATTCCGAAAACGAGCTGGCAAAGATCCGCAACGAAAAAATCGGATTTGTCTTCCAGCAATACAACCTGATCCCGAAGCTGACGGCGGAGGAAAACGTGGAGCTGCCCCTCATTTACCAGAAAGTCCCCAAAAAGGAGCGGACGGAGCGGGTCAGGGAGGCGCTGGAACGGGTAAACATGTACGAAAGAGCCAAGCACCTGCCCACGGAGCTTTCCGGCGGCCAGCAGCAGCGGGTATCCATCGCCCGTGCCATCGTCACCCGCCCCAAGCTCATCCTCGCGGACGAACCCACCGGCGCGCTGGACTCCAAAACCGGCCGGGAGATCATCGACATTTTCCATGAACTCCACGCGGGGGGCAATACCATCGTCCTCATTACCCACGATAACGGCATTGCCAAACAGGCGCAGCGCTCCATCCACATACTGGACGGACGGATATCGGAGGTGAAACTGTAATGCTGTCATTCAAAATGGCGCTTCGCTCCATCGGCTCCAACAAAATGCGGGCGATCTTGACCATGCTTGGCATCATCATCGGCGTTATGGCGCTGGTGGTGCTGGTCAGTTTGGTCAACGACGCGACATCCTCCGTTACGGACACCATATCCAGTCTGGGCAGCAACCTTCTGACCGTCACCGTCTCGGATGACAAGGGGTCTCCCATCACCATGGACACATTAAAGCAGTGGTCGGAATCGGAACCCAACCTTGGGCTAGTTGCGCCCTACGCCAGCGACACCCTCACCGGCAGCGCCAACGGGGAAAGCGGCAGCTTCACCGTCTACGGAACCACGGTGGATTACTATGACATTCAGGGGCTTCAGCTTTCCATGGGTCGCTGGCTGAAGCAGTCGGACATGGAAAACAACACCTACGCCTGCGTCATCAACGAAACTGCGGCGGAGGAGCTGATCGGGTATACGGACTGCGTCGGGCAGGCCATTTCCTTGAACAACGTCAAATACACCATTGTGGGCGTATTGCAGGACGATGAAAATAACCTGACCCGGGTGTTTTCCTCCGGAAGCCTGGTGGCCTACATCTCTTACAATTCTTTGATCCGCCTGTCCTCCTCGGTGGTGTCCGAGATCACCACCTTCTATGTCAGCGCCCCGGAAAACGGGACGATGGAGGGCGCGGAAAACACCATGACCCGGCTTCTGATGGAGCGGTTCGATCAGGACGACGACGCCTTCACCGTTACCAATCAGGACGCGCTGGAAAGCACCATGAGTTCCGTCACGTCCATGCTGACGGTCATGCTGGGGGGCATCGCGGCGATCTCTTTGGTGGTGGGCGGCATCGGCATTATGAACATCATGATGGTCACGGTCACGGAGCGTACAAGGGAGATCGGCATCCGCAAGGCCATCGGCGCCAGCAGAGGCGTGATTCTGTCCCAGTTTCTCATGGAGGCGGTGGTTCTGTGCATGATGGGCTGCTGCCTGGGCATTTTCCTGAGCTGGGCGGTTTTGCAGATCGTCAACACCGTTGTGGTCAGTCTGGACATGACCTTCCATCTGAACGTGACCGTCGTGCTGATTGCGGTGGGGTTCTGCTTCCTGATCGGCATTGTGTTCGGCCTGTACCCCGCGAACAAGGCGGCGAAGATGAAGCCCATCGACGCTCTGCACTATGGAGGATAGTATCATGGATAAGGTTCTGAAAAAGCAGCGCAGGCGCATTTTTGCCTGGGTGGCTGCGGCGGGGGTCGTGGTTCTTCTGGCGGTGCTGCCCATGCTGGCATCCGGCAAGGGCGCGGATTCCGGCGTGCAGGCAAGTATCCTGTCCGCGTCGGCGGAGTACCGGGACGTGGACATGGAGATCGTCGGCGGCGGGCAGTTGGCCAGCGAGGCCTCCGTCCGCATCCAGATCCCCGAGGAAGTGAAGCTAACGGAATACCTGGTAGGGAACGGGGACACCGTTTCTGAAGGCGACCCCATCGCCACCGTAGACAAGGTCAGCGTAATGACCGCCATCACCGGCGTGCAGGAGACGCTGGACTATCTGTCGGAAGAGATCGCCGGCACCTCCGGCGATACCGCTCCCGACACCGTGAAAGCCCTGGCCGCCGGAACGGTGAAGGTTGTTTACGCAAAAGAGGGCGAGTCCGCCGCGGACGTCATGCTGGAGCATGGCGCACTGGCGGTACTCTCCCTGGACGATATCATGGCGGTGCAGCTGGAAGCGGACACCGACCTGAATCCGGGGGATACCGTTTCCGTCACAGTTGGTGACGGCGAGCCGGTGGACGGCCGGGTCAAATCCAACTTAAGCGGCGTTCTCACCGTCACCTTTGACGATGACGATTACGCCGTGGGGGCGGAGGTGACGATTCAAACGAAGGACGGCCAGGACCTTGGAACCGGGGCGCTGTACATCTACAGTCCCTGGAACACCACCGCCTATTCCGGGACGGTTTCCGACATTCTGGTAGAGGAAGGGGCTTCTGTGTACGTTGGGCAGACCCTTCTCAAGCTGGAAGACCCGGGCAGCTCCGCCGAATATCAGCAGCTCATTGACCAGCGGCATGAATACGAAGCGCTGATGCAGGAGCTGTTCACCATGTATAAGACGCAGACCGTCACCGCCCCTTGCGACGGCATCGTTACGGGAGTGGATACGGACGGCGCGTTCCTTCTGTCGGCCACGGAAGAGGGATGGACTGCCAAGCTGCTGTCCTTCTTCGCGGGGGACGATGAGGAAGGCTTCGTGGCGCACACCGCAAAAGTGGCGTCCGTTTCGGATGACGGGATGGGGCTTCTGGTAAATCCCAACGGGCAGTCCGTTTCCGATCTTTCTGGGCTTTCCGGCGTGGCCGCCAACATCTCCGGCATGACGGAATCCTGGCACTTTAGCGGCGACCGGACGGTTTACATCCAGACCTCGGAGGGGCTTCTGCAAGCCGCCGGGACGGCAAAGGCCGGAGACATTCTGCTGGCCGTAGGCGATCAGGACAATGTATACTGGTTCGTGCTGCTCAGCGGCACGGCGCAGACTTCCGGCGCAGGCAGCGATCTGACCGTCCGTCTTTTGTCCGACACAGAGAATCCCGACACCGGCGAAGAACCCGGCGGCGGGGATGGCGACGGCGGGGACGCCCCCGTTCCGGAGGGCGTCCAAATCACCACCGAGATGCTGAACCCGGGCGTTGTGGGGCAGAACTATATCTCCGCCCTCCAGGCAAGCGACGGCAATGACGCCCTCAGCGGTACATGGTCGGCAGAGGGCTTGCCCGACGGCCTGACGCTGGACGCCAAAACCGGCGTGATTTATGGCACGCCGACCGTCGCGGGAACCTTCGAGGTCACCATTTCCTTTGAATGCGACAGCGGCAGCGCGAAGAAGGTCTTTCCGCTCACCGTCACCGAATCGGGTCAGCCCGGCGGCGACTCCGGCGATCCCCCCTTCGGGGATGTTCCTTCCGGGGATATGTCCGGCGGAATGTCCATGGGCGGCGGCATGTCCTCCGGCGGGATGGGGCAGACCCAGACCTTTGAAGCCTATTCTCTTGACAAGCTGACGGTCGCCTCCGTCACCTCCCAGGAACGCATGACGCTGGACGTGACCGTGGATGAGCTGGACATCTCCAAAATCTACGTCGGCCAGTCCGCGACCGTCACCGTAGACGCTCTGGCAGGAGAGCATTTCTCCGCCACGGTTTCCCAAATCTCCAACAGCGGCACAAACGACGGCGGCAGTAGCAAGTTCACCGTGGAGCTGACGCTGGAAAAAAGCGGCGACATGCTCCCGGGCATGACCGCCTCCGCCTTCATCCGGCTGGACGGTGGGGAGAATCTTCTGTGCGTTCCCGCCGCCGCTTTGGGAGAAGAAAACGGCAAGACCGTTCTCTACACCAGCTACGACGAGAAAAACGGAGTTTTGGGATGTCCTGTTCCGGTCACCATCGGCGCGGCAGATGCGGACTATGTCCAAATTCTCACCGGACTGTCCCAGGGGGATACGGTATATTACGCCTACTATGACACCCCGGAAGCCACCGGCGGGTTCCCGCAGCGATAAAATAATCCATAATACTATTTCTTAATAAAATGATTTCATCATTTTATGAAAGCCGTTTCACGGCAGACCGCCTGGTCGGCGGTAAGAAATGTATTGACTTCGTTTTTTAGCGG
>CAKTKF010000007.1 GCA_934569215.1 uncultured Oscillospiraceae bacterium | reverse complement strand
ACCTGAGAGATGATGATGCCATCATTCGGATGATCGACAGCAATATTCAGCGGGAAAACATTCTCCCCTCTGAACGCGCCAAAGCTTACAAGCTGAAGATGGAAGCCGTCAAGCGGAAAGCTGGCAGACCCCAAAAAGGCGATGAAAAAAATTCGCCGAAAATTTCGGCGAATTTCCGAAGCGACGATTCCATCGGAGATCAGGCGGGAATCAACGGCGATACCATCCGCAATTACATCTCCCTGACTAACCTGACACCGCCGCTCATAGAGAGACCTATCGCAAGCCTCGAACTACGCGTTGCTGATTTGACATCGTTGCATCTATAAACACTTTTTGATATAACCTTGGCAACAGCAGCTGTTATCATCATTTTAGGAGGTGGCGGAATTGGCAAAGCGAAAAAAGCTGATTCCCGATTACGGTACTACCGTTATTGAAGGCGTGGAATATTATCGCACCAGAATTGAAGACGCAGACGGAAAGCGCGTTGCACTCTGCGCACTCACGCCGGAAGAACTATACGAAAAAGTCGAAGAAGCAAAACAGTTGATTAAAGACGCGAAATTTCGCAGGGCCTCTCCCACAGTAAAAGAATACTGCGAGAAATGGCTACTAATACCGGAAAATATCCGGTAGGCTCTCTGCTTCCAACGGAGAGCCAGCTGGCAGAGCTGTTCTGCGCGTCAAAGTCCACGATTCGTCATGCCATTGCCATGCTGATCGCGGACAAACTGATCAGCGTTACCCAGGGGCGCGGCGCGGAGGTTCTTCCCATCACCGCCAAGCCTCTGCAATACAACCGCTTCAAGGGACATACCATTGTTTCCTCGGGGTTCACCGCCGGACATGAAAACGAGGTGGTAACGTCCAGCACCTTCTATGTAGAGAAGACCTCCGCCGCAGATTCCGTCTGCACAGGATTAGAGGTATCCCCCGGTACGCCGCTGTATAAGATTCAGTATTTTCAAATGCTGGGACAGACGCCCTTCAGCTTTTTCACCGTGTATATTCCCTGCGAACTGGTGCCGGAGCTGCCCTCCCACGCCTCCGAGATCGTCCGGCTCTATCCTTTCATTATGGAACAATACGGAATACGGCTCACCCACACCACGGAGACGCTCACGTTTGCTTCTGCCAATATGATCGAAGCTCGGCTTCTTGCTGTGGATATGGGGACGCCTCTGGTACACAGCTGTCGTACCACCTACTCGGATGACAGCCGTATTCTCTATTCCGAGGCGATGCTCCGGGCCGACATCATGACCATGTCCCTGGCCGCAGATTCCACAGAATACGTGATCTAGCCGATAACCAATCGGATGAAACTATAACAAAGCAGGTGCAGCATCATGTCCTTCGACAAAACCGTTTTTGAAAAAGAGCTTCTGGGTGACACCGTCAGCAATCTAAAGTATTGGGAAACCGTTTCCCTGGATTCCGGCAAAGGCATTTTCCTGACGCTGGGATGCGACAACCTTCCCCTCGCCAGCGGTGTCCGCTCTACCGTTCTGATTTCCAGAATCCTATGGGCGTATTCCATCGCTTACCGTCTCATGGGAAATCCGCGTTATCTGGAACTGGCGGATATCGCCTTCCGGGATTTCCGGGATCACTACGTTGATAAGGCATCTGGCGGTGTTTTTGAGAAATTGAACGCAGACGGAACGCCTTTGGACACTCGCAAGATCACTTACACGCAAAGCTATGCTGTATATGGTCTGGCCGAGTACGCCCTAGCAAGCGGCAATGTGGAAGCCGCAAGCCTGGCGACGGAAATCAGCGGTTATATTGATTCCCGCGCCTATTCAGAAGGATATCGCTGCTATCTCCCTGCTTTTGACCGCCAATGGAACAACCTGGGCGGTACTGTCTCCATAGATGTCCACATGCACCTTGTGGAATCTTACACCACGCTCTACAAGCTCACCCGCTCCGCCGCGCTGGGTGAACGGCTAAAGTACATTATTCGGCTGCTGATTGACCATTACCTCAGGCCAAACGGCGCACTCTACCAGCAGCTGCATTGTGACATGTCGGAAACCGATGATCTTTCCGACAGATTCGGCGACGATGCGGAATGCTGCTGGATGATTGCGGAAGCAGCTGCGGCTTTGGAAGACAGCAGCTTCGCTTCCAAGGTTTATCCTGCCTCCATACGTCTGGCACAGCACATTCTGGAGGATGGCATTGACCGAACCCACGGCGGCGTATATGACCGGCGCAACACGGACGGCTCCATGAACACCGAAAAAATGTGGTGGGAGGAATCGGAGTCCGTCATTGCCATGATGTATGCTTACCGCCTGACCGGCAACGAGCAATATGCCGAGGCAGCGTGGAACATTTGGAAGTTCATACAGTCTTACATTGCGACCGACCGCGAGTGGAATTGGCGGGTCAGGGCGGATGGCACCCCTATCCCCGCTGCCGACCCTTCCGACCCTCTGAAATGTCCTTACCACAACACCCGCCTGACCGCTCTGGTCGTTCCCATTCTCCGGGGCATGCAGGCACACACTCCAAATGAGGTGATTGAATCATGAGTAAGAAAGCCATTGTGACCGGAGCAAGCAGCGGCATCGGCAAGGGAATCGCATTTGCTTTGGCAAAGGAAGGCTATGACGTCGCCATATCCTACGCCCACAAAAAAGAGGAAGCCGAAGCAGTCGTAAAATCCATCGAAACCATGTACGGTCAAAAAGCCTACTGTTTTCAGGCATCCCTGGATATTCCCGGAAACAGCACAGTCTTCTTCCGTCAGGCAACCGAAGCCCTGGGTGGGCTTGACCTGCTGGTAAACAACGCGGGGCTGACCATGTGTGAAAGCATTTATGAGCTTACGGAAGAAACCCTGGATCATCTGCTGAACCTGGATTTTCGTTCCTTCGTCCTGATGATGCGGGACGCTACCCAATACATGATCGATCACAAAACCAAAGGCTGCATTATCAACATCACTTCTTCCCGGGGCGAACGTGCCTATCCCAGCTGCGGGGTTTACTGCGGGCTGAAAGCCGGACTGAATCATGCAATCAAGGCCTTTGCCCTGGACGTATCCGGCTACGGGATCCGCATCAACAACGTTGCCCCCGGCGCTACGCGGGTGCACACGAAGGATGAACTGTACGCCCTGGAAGAAGGCTCCAGCAGCGACTACTTCTGGCGGGAGGAATTTGCGGACAAATCCAAGCCCATCGGCAGAGACTTCTGGGACGATTTGGGCGATTCGATTCCCCTGGGCAGAGCCGGAACTCCCGAAGACATCGCCAATGCCGTCGTTTTTCTTTCCTCCGATAAGGCGTCCTATATCACGGGCGTCACCCTGCGCATTGACGGCGGATTGATCCTCCCCGGTATGCCGGAAGGATTTGCCGGACAGGAAAGCGCTTCCGGCGGCTGGGGACGTCCCAAAATGACGCGCTGATAACATCGGCAACAGAATGAAATTCATACTGAGCTCCAACTAAAATCTTTGATTTTAATCAGAAAACAGTATCAGGCGAGCCGCACACGGCTCGCCTGCTCTTGTAAGGGGGTTATTATGGCAAAAACAAAACAGCTTGGAACCGATTTGACCAAGGGCAGCATTTTAAGGGTGCTTCTGATCTATGTCGCGCCCCTGCTTCTGGCAAACATTATCCAGCAGCTATACAACGCGGTAGATGTTGTCGTCATCGGCAAATTCGCGGGAACAACCGGCACCGTAGGCGTTTCCAACGGCGGAGAGGCAGCCACTTTGATCACATTCATCGGCCTGTCCTTCGGTTCGGCGGCACAAATTTATATCTCCCAGCTTACGGGCGCCAAAGACTTTCAATCCATCAGCGAGGCCATCATAACGGCCATTCTGTTTTCCGTGATTCTGGCTCTCGTGCTTACGGCTGCGTGTATTTTCGGATGTGACGCCGTTCTCACCTGGCTCAACTGCCCCGAGGAAGCCTTTTCCCAGGCGCGGGATTACATGATCATCGTGAGCGCCGGTCTGCCCTTCGCGTTCGGCTACAATGTCATATGCGGCATTCTCCGGGGTCTGGGCGAAGTCAAGCGGCCGCTGCTGTTTATCCTCATCGCCTCTGTTTCCAATATTTTCCTGGATCTTTTGTTTGTCGCCGTTCTCCATCTGGACGCAGCCGGAACCGCAATTGCAACCGTTGCAGCTCAACTTGCATCGTTTGTTGCCGCCTTTCTCTTTCTGTATCGTAATCGTGTACATCTCAATATCTCTTTCGGCCTTCGGAGCTGGAAATTCCATCCCGTGCATTTAGAAATTCTCTTAAAGCTGGGAATTCCCATGTCTGTTCAGGCAGTTTTTATCCATTTTACCCAGCTCATCTGTACCTCCAGCATCAACACCTATGGACTGACTGCCTCTGCGACCAATAGCATCGGCGGTAAAATTCAAAAGCTGATCACCGTTTTTATTTCCAGCATTACAAATGGCTCCGGTGCGATCATCGGCCAGAATATCGGCGCCCAAAAAATCGACCGCGCACGGAAAGTGGTATACACCACCCTTGCCTGCTCCTCCGTTGTGTCTTTATTTGCCTGCGCCATTGCCATTTTCCTGCCTCATCACGCCTTTTCCCTGTTTACCGACGACGCCGCCGTCATTGAAATGGGTGTAACCTATATGCACATATGCCTGATCATTTTCATTCTTGGTCCCATTCAGGGCAGCTATCACGCCATTATCACAGGTGTCGGCAACGCCAAGCTGAATCTGGTCAGCGGTCTTCTGGACGGCATTGTCCTCAGGTTAGGAATCAGCTATGCACTGGCCTACGGAATGAATTTGGGCGTTGTTGGTTTTTTCTACGGAAACGCGCTGGCGCGACTGGCTCCCACCGTCATAGGCATTGTCTATTTTTACAGCAACCGATGGGAGACCTTCCGTTTGCTGAATGGAAAATAGTCCCGCACAACTTGAACTACCCCCATTTGTTGGATTTCCTGACAAATGGGGGCAGTTAATTCTTTTATTGATTCTTATATTTATCCATCTCCAACAGCATCTTATAAAGCTGCGCCTGTTCCGCTTCGCTCTTTGACGCGACCAGATCATAGCATTTGGACGCAATGCTGTCGTCTCCGCTTTTGCCCAGCTTGTCAAATAACTGCGAAAGGGAAACGTCCATGGCAGACGCGATTTTCTCCACGCTTTCCAGCTGACCTATATACGTAGGATGGCAACCGGCAAGCTCTGCAAGCTTTTCCTGGCTGAGTCCCTTTTGTGTCCGGTAGTTCCGAATGCGCTGGCCAATGATTTTTGCAATCTCACTCATTTCCATCGCCTCCGCGTATGGCTATTTCCGCAAGCCCTTAGCCAGTGCAATCAAATTGTCCAGTTGCTCGTTACTCAGCCCTTTGGCAATGGCATAGAGTTCGTTGGCCTTGGAAGGGCTGGCAGTATCCGTATCGAAAAAGTCCTTCGGGGTTATCCCGAGATACTCGCAGATGTAGAAAATGCCGGAAAGTGACGGCATGGATTTTCCGCTTTCGATGTTGTTGATATACCCAGGATTCTGCCCCATGGACAAGCTCATATCCCGGGCAGAAACGCCCTTTTCCTCCCGGAGCTTCGCCAAGCGCAAGGAGAAATCCTTCTCAGTCATAGCCGTTCACCGCCTTTTGCTATATTGTAGCCTATACATATCATAAATATATTTGCTCACAGACCTCATTTATGTTGTGATAACGGTTTATAGATGCTGCTATCCATCAAAATATAGGTTTTGGATGGCAGCATATAGCATATTGCGCCAAATTATGGTATAATTCTCACACAGGCGTAATGTCACAAAACAGGAAATGAAGGTACCAATCATGACATATACCCAGCATTACGATTCCCCCCTGGGCGGCATTCTGCTGGCCGCGGACGAGATCGGGTTGACCGGGCTGTGGTTTGACGGGCAGAAATACTTTGCACGGGATTTGCCTGATGCGCGTATTGAGCAGGAAATCCCCATTCTCGCGGAGGCCAAGCGCTGGCTGGATATCTACTTCACCGGCAAAGAGCCGGATTTCACGCCGCCGCTGCATCCCGTCGGCTCTGCGTTCCGGCGGTCCGTGTGGGAAATTCTTTTGCAGATCCCTTACGGTCAGACCGCGACCTACGGCGAAATCGCCCGGCAGCTTGCCGAAAAGCAGGGACTTGACCGGATGTCTGCCCAGGCGGTGGGCGGCGCGGTGGGACATAACGAAATTTCCATCATCATTCCCTGCCACCGGGTAGTCGGCACCGACGGCAGCCTGACCGGGTATGCAGGGGGAATCGGTAAAAAAGAAAAGCTGCTGGAGCTGGAACGCGCCGACATGCGCCGGTTTTTCGTGCCAAAGAAAGGCACCGCGCTTTAACGGGTTCGACAAACGCGTTTTTCTGACAAAGACGATTGTATTTTTCCCGTGTTTGTGATACAATCCGTGGCAAAGAATTTCTGCATACGGAGGTATCCTATGGAAGTCCGAAAATACTGTGAAAACGACGTTCCCGCCATGGTGCGCATCTGGAACGAGGTCGTAGAAGAAGGCGTCGCGTTTCCCCAGGAGGAATTCCTGGACGGGGAAAGCGGGCGTGTCTTCTTTGCAGCTCAAAGCTACTGCGGCGTTGCCGTCGCGGACGGCAGGGTCGTAGGACTTTACATTCTCCATCCCAACAACATTGGCCGGTGCGGCCATATCGCAAACGCCAGCTACGCCGTGGATTCCGGGTGTCGGGGGGAGCATATCGGCGAAAAGCTGGTGTCCGACTGCCTTGCACAGGCCGCGAAGCTTCATTTCCGGCTTTTGCAGTTCAACGCCGTTGTGGAAAACAATGTCCACGCCCGGCATCTGTATGAGCATCTGGGCTTCACCCAGGTCGGAACCATTCCCGGCGGCTTCCGGATGAAGGACAGCACATACCAAAACATCTGTCTTTACTATCACGAACTGTAACGCACAAACGGCGCGGCCTTTAGGCCGCGCCGTTTCAACTTTCCGTATCTTTTCGCCACTTATTCGCCCAGAAATCTACAAACTTGCTGAACCATGTGGACGGCTCCGTGTCGCCGCTGTAGACATAGCGGGTCTCCAGGCCAAAGTTTACCGCGTACCAGTCGCTTCCCCGGGTGTTGCGAATCACCGAGGTGATCTCCAGCTGCGTCCCCCTGGGCAGCGTCTGCACCGCCACCGACCTGGCGTCCGTCTCATTGCCGCAGGGCAGCGTCATCAGCTTCGTCTCCTGCACTGTCCGCAGTGTCTCTCCCTGAGGGGTGAGCGGCTGCTCCGTGCAGAGCGCGAGATAATTTTCCGGCAGAGTTTTCTGGGAATTTTCCAGGATTTTGTTCACCGCATCCCAATTCTGATACAGCGCAAAGAGCTTGTTTTTCATCCGCTGACGGTTGACGACCACCACGCCCACCTTCTGTCCCACCTCGAACTCGTCGTAGAGCGTATAGTAGGTGGAATCCATCAGCTCCGAAAACTGGCCGAAATCCCCGTCCCCCACCAGCATACACCCCGCCGACCACATCCCCCGGCCGGCTACGTGATTGCCGGTGCGGGTGTGGATGTTGATGCAGTCGGCTTCCGTGGTGACGAACCCCTCCGGGGTCATGTAGACCGCGGAAATTTTCTCATCTCTCTCGCTGTCCCGGAGGTGCAGCGCCTCGTATGCGCCCATGTGCTTCACGGAGTACAGTTCATAGGTGCCGTCCCGAACCGTGGCGGGGCCGACCTGCCCCACATCTTCCAGCTCCCAGGCGCCGTATTCCAGCGGACGATCCGGAATGGTGCTGCAATTCTGGTTGAAATAGACGATATACGGCTCCCCCGCCTTGTCCAGCCGTACCACCAGGCACACCGCCGAGACCCTGTAATAGGACAGATCTGCCAGCCTTCTGTCGTTCAGATTGTCGGAACAGCCCTCGAACAGGAACATGGCGCACTGCCCCTCCTGCAGCGCCTTCCACACCCGGGTGTTGGTGCGCATATAGTAGTCGGTCAGCGTTTCCACATAGGTTCGGTGGTCGGCGTCGCGGATCAGCTCGGACAGATCGGGGCTGTAAGGGTCGCCCGGTTCGTAGGCAGCCGCCTCCGGCGCCGCTTTCGCCAACAGCGCCGCCGTCAGAAATGCGAACAACAGGCAGACTAGGATTTTCTTCATAGGGGAACCTCGAGTTTCGTTTTCTACTTTCCGTCAGTTTACCACTTTTCCGGGAAGCCGTCAACCACGCCGGAAGCAAAACCACGCCCCGCGCTTTTGGAAGCGCGGGGCGCATCTTATCCGATTATTTTCTGACTTCTTTTTCTTCCTTGATCTGCGCCTGCAGATGCACGGACAGCACGGCAAGGGATGTCGCCATGTTCTCATACTGCACCAGGATGTTGGACGGCACGTCCAGATGGGTGGGGGCAAAATTCCAGATGCCCTTGATCCCCCCGGCAATGAGCTGGTCGGCCACCTGCTGTGCCGCCTCCGCCGGAACCGTGATAATGCCCATCAGTACCTTATGGGTGCGGCAGAAATGCGCCAGCTGGGAAATGTGGTAAATGGGCTTGCCTTCCTCTGTCTTTTCCGCCTTGGGGCTTGCGTCAAAGGCCGCAAGAATGTTCAGGCCGTACTCGTTAAAGCCGCTGTAGCCCATCAGAGCCTGCCCCAGCTTGCCCGCGCCGATCAGCACGGCGTCGGTGGTGTTGTCATACCCCAGGAACTGCTCGATATCGTCGATCAGGGTCTCCCGCAGATAGCCGATCTTGGGGCGCCCCCCGTCGGAGACCATAGCGAGATCCTTGCGAACCTGCACCTCTCCCATTCCCAGAGCGTTGGCCAGCGCCGTGGCGGAAATATGGGTAGGGGCGTTTTCCGGCATATTTTTCAGGTACGCCAAATACCCCGGCAAGCGTTTTAGAACCGATTTGGAAACTTTCTTCTCTTCCATAATAACCTCGATTGTAATCGATACGAAATCATATCGATAATTTCTTTATCGATTATACCATACCGATTCCAAAAAATCAAGCGCAGCTTGTCTGACGGAGGAATTCTTTTTTCAGCCGAAGCATGATCCGCTTTTCCAGCCGGGAAATGTAGGACTGGGAAATACCCATTTTCTGCGCCACCTCCTTCTGGGTCAGCTCCCGCCGCCCCTCCAGACCGAAGCGCATCAGCACAATCTCCCGCTCCCGGTCGGGCAGGTCGCGCAGCGCCTGCCGCAGCACGCAGATGTCCACGTCCTCCTCCAGCGGCCGCATGATCATGTCTTCGTCGGTGCCCAGGATGTCGGAAAGCAGCAGCTCGTTGCCGTCGCAGTCCATGTTGATGGGTTCGTCCAGGGACACCTCCGTCTTCTGGTTGGCGGTTTTGCGGATGTACATGAGGATCTCGTTTTCGATGCACCGGGAGGCGTAGGTCGCCAGCTTGATCTTCTTGTCCAGCCTGTAGGTGCTGATGGCCTTAATGAGGCCGATGGTGCCGATGGAAATCAGATCCTCCAGATTGACGCCGGTGTTCTCGAACCGCCGGGCGATGTACACGACCAATCGGAGATTGTGCTCCACCAGCCGCTGCCGCGCGTCCTCGTCCCCCTGTTCCAGCGCCTGAAGGGTCTGAAGCTCCTCCGCCCCCTTCAGCGGCGGGGGAAGCACGTCGCTGCCCCCGATGTAAAAGATGCCGTTCTCCCGGATGAGTCCCAATTTCCGTAAAATGTCCAACAGCTTCATATGACCCCTCCTGTCAGTGCCTGATATACGTCTCCCCTGCCAAGTCCTTCCGCCGCAAAGGCCACCACGGCGCTCTGCATCCGGTTGCCGATTTTCACCCTGTCAAACCGCATGGCCAGCAGCATGTCCCCCGCCTGCCCCACCGCCCGGTAGGGAATCAGGCGAAGCCCCGGAACCGGACGGCACATCAGCGTTTTCAGGGGTGCGCGGAGCTGATCCTGCGTCAAGCCTGTCAGCTTTTCCGCCACCTCCCCGGAAACCACCAGCACCTGCTCCCCGGAAATGGGGTCGCGCAGGGTGTTCCCGGAATCCCGCAGAGCGACGATGCTCACAGCTTTTCCGCCGTAGGTCAGCTCCACCGGGACATACTCCCTGCCCCCCACCCGTCCGCCGAAGGCCACGATGCACAGCGCCCACACCCCGCCGGCGGTGAGCAGCAGCGTCAGAAAATTCCCCCGGCCGATGCTCAATGACGCGCCCCCCAGCGCCATGCTGAGAAGCACGAACACGCCGCTTCGCTTCCAGGCGCTTTTGTCCCAGCCGAAGGCGATGGCCGCCATCCCGGCCAGGCTGACGATCCGCCACAGCAGCCCTCCCAGGAACCGCAGCCGGGGCATCATGCACACCCCGCTGTAGAGCGCCCCCAGCGCCGCCGCAGCCGCCGCCCGGAGGGGCGACGCCGGAAAGCCCGACAAACGGTTTGTCCCCAAAAGCAGCAAAAAATCCACCAGAAAATTCAGAATTACCACCAGGTCCAGATAGATTTTCAACGCATCACCTCCAGCCGGTATGGCAAAAGTATACCCCCTCTCCCGGGAAAAGTCGGTCGCAACCATGTCCCCCGTCCGCCGCAAGTTTCCCCCACCCCGCCGTACTTTCGGCGGCATCGGCGGCGGGGAACGAAAAACCTCCGACATTAGCTGTCGGAGGTTTCCTTCCGCTCCACGGAGCGGATATTTTTTTCTGCCTTGAACCGGGGTGTCATCAGCTCGTGGCCGCAGCCCAGGCACCGCAGGCGGAAGTCCGCGCCGGTGCGCAGAACCAGCCAGCGCTTTTCCCCGCAGGGGTGGGGCTTTTTCATGACGAGAATGTCGTTGACGCGAATGTCCATGTCTTACTCCTTTTTGATGCTGTCCCAGTATTGTTTTGCCGCCTGTTCCAGCTTGTTGGGGCCGTATTCGTAATAGCGCGTGCCCGCCAGCTCGTCCGGCAGATACTGCTGCTTCACCCAATGGTTGGGGTAGTTGTGGGGGTAGAGATACCCCTGCTCCCGCTCCATGGTGTAGGAATCCGCGTGGACGTTCTGCAAATGCCGGGGGAAATCCCCAGACTTTCCCTTGCGCACGTCGTCCAGCGCCGCATCAATGGCAAGATAGGCAGAATTGGACTTTGGACTGGTGGCCATCAGCACGGCGGCATCCGCCAGGGGGAGCCGCGCCTCCGGCATTCCCAGCTTCAGCGCCATGTCCACGCAGGCGTTGACGATGGGCAGGATCTGAGGATAGGCCAGCCCCACGTCCTCCGCCGCGACGCACATCAGGCGGCGGCATGCCGAGGGCATCTGCCCGGCTTCCAGAAGCCTTGCCAGATAGTGGCAGGCGGCGTCCGGGTCGGAGCCGCGGATGGACTTGTGGAGGGCGGACAGCAGGTCGTAATAGTTGTCCCCGTCCCGGTCGGCGCGGAGGGCGCTTTTCTGGGTGACCTCTTTGGCATCCGCCAGCGTCAAGGGGAGTTTCCCGTCCTGAGGAATCCCCGCGGAAAACAGCACCTCCACCGCGTTCATGGCCTTGCGCAGGTCGCCGCCGCAGGAGGACGCAATGTATTCCAGCGCCCCGTCTTCCGGAACGGCGGTCAGCGCGGTACGCTGTTCCATGAAGGAAACCGCCCGGCGTACCGCCTGCAAGGCGGCGGACGCGGAAATCTGCTTGAATTCAAAGACGGTGGAGCGGCTTAAGATCGCGTTGAACACATAGAAATAGGGATTTTCCGTGGTGGAAGCGATCAGGGTGATCTTGCCGTTTTCAATGTGTTCCAGCAGAGACTGCTGCTGCTTTTTGTTAAAGGACTGAATCTCGTCCAGATACAACAGCACCCCGTTGGGCGCCATAAAGGTATCCAGCTGCGCCACGATCTCCTTGATATCCGCCGTGGAAGCGGTGGTGGCGTTGAGCTTATAAAGGGTGCGGTTTGTCTGCTTGGCGATGATATTGGCGACGGTGGTCTTTCCCGTGCCGCTGGGGCCGTAGAACACCATGTTGGGAATGTTTCCCGAATCGATCAGGCGGCGCAGCACCGCGCCCTTGCCCAGAATATGCTCCTGACCGTAGACCTCATCCAGTGTCTGCGGCCGCAAAAGATCGGCGAGTGGTTGATACATATGGATGCCCTTTCCTGCGTTAGTTGCTTTCTTACACTATATCATATTCCCGGCAAAATTGCATCATCTTTTTTGCGAAATTTTGTTCAGAAAAACTCCCCTCTGAACAGGCAGAGCGCATCAGACAGTTAACAGGCACAGCGAGATAATGAGCTGCACCCCTTGCCTCTCCCTATGGGAGAGGTGGACGAGCGCAGCGAGGACGGAGAGGGGAAAACAGGGTGCAAGGCCCTCTCAGTCACCTGCGGTGATAGCCCTCCCAGAGGGAGAGCCAAGGGGCTGTACCTTGTTACAGAGCATGCCGGATTGAAAAATGGAGCGTATCCGTGCCGATACGCTCCATCAACTGTTTTACGACCACCCATTAAAAGAGGGGACTTTTCTATCAGAATGTCGCAACATCCGGGTCGGCGGGCTGGGCGTTCTTCGTGACCTCCAGCGCCGTCAGAACGGGGCCAAGCTCCCCTTTGTACAGGGGATGCTTCTCCGCGGTGATCTTCGCCGTGACCATGACCCACGAACGGGGCTCCAGCGTTCCCGCCTGATCGTACCGGCAGGGAATGCCGCAGAACTGGATATCCTCCACACAGCAGGTCATCACGAACCGGCCAGGGGCAAACATACCGTTCTTGTCCCGGCGGAGCATGGCCACCTGACCCTTGAAGCTGACGGTCTTGCCGTCGTACTTCTTCGGCTCCTCGGACACGTCCCGGTAAAACAGGGCATAGTCCTCGTCCTTCACCTGAATGACAGGGGCGTTGATGTCAAAGGGCAGCGGGTCTTCGATCTCATCATAGGAGGTGGAGCCGTCGGTGTAATCGTACAGAATGTCGATGCGGCGGTTGGCCGCACGGGCGAGCTTGTGCAGGGGCATGACGTCCGCGCCTTTTTCCAGCCGGTTGAATACCACCATTTGGGCGCCCACCAGTTTGTCCATTACCAGATTGCGCATATTGGCGTTATAGGCCATGATGGTGGTGGCGTCGGCGAACATGACCTCCTGGGCAACCGCCCAGTTCTCCGGGAAGCGCATATACAGGTCGCCCACCTGCTGCATACCGTTCAGCTCGGCAACCACACGCTGGGCCTTGTACTTTTTCGCCAGTGCCTGGAGATCCTTGGTGGTGACGGTCTGCTGATCCAGGGTTTCCAGGTACACGTTCTTGTGGGGGTAGGTGGAGAAATCATACTCCTCCTCCCCTTCCTCAAACACCAGCAGCAGCGTCCGCTCGCCGGCGTTGAAGCGCTCGTCCTCCAGCGTCTCCTGAATGAACTTGGTCTTACCGGAATCCAGGAACCCGGTAAAGGCATATACGGGAATCTGCACCATGCTTTACACCCCGAACAGTGCGGCTACGCCCGCTTCATCCAGCTTGGAGCCGATGACGCAGAGCTTGCCGGTGATGTCGGCGCTGCCGGTGCGGACGTTGCATTCCTCGGGAACATAGTCAAAATGAATCCAGGTGCCGTCCACGGCGGGCAGAATGCCCTTCGCTCTGAGGATGGTGCCGTACTTGCCGGAATCCAGCTCATGCAGCGCCGCCTCAACGGAAGCCTTGTCGAATTTCTTGGCGGTCTCTACGCCCCAAGAGGTGAACACCTCGTCGGCGTGGTGATGATGGTGGTGGTGATGCTCATGCTCGTCCTCATCGTCGTCGTGATGATGGTGGCAGCAGTGGTGGTCATGCTCATCTTCGTCATCATTGTCATGATGGTGATGATGCTCGTGTTCCTCCTCATCGTCGTCATCATGGTGATGATGGCAGCAGTGATGGGCATGCTCACCTTCGTCGTCATCGTCATGATGGTGGTGATGGTGCTCGTGTTCCTCCTCGTCATCGTCATCATCGTCGTGATGGTGATGGCAGCAGTGATGGTCTTCTTCCTCGTCCTCTTCCGCCAGACGCTCCATCTCCATCTTTGCCAGCTCCGCCGCGACGGATGCCTTGCCTTCCAGCGCCTCGATCAGCTGCTCGCCCGTCAGCTCGCCCCAGGGGGTGGTGACGATGGTGGCAACGGAATTATGCTCCCGCAGCATGGCAACGGCCGCGTCCAGCTTGCTCTGAGGGATGGAATCGGTACGGGACAGGATGATGGTGGAAGCGGTCTCGATCTGGTTGTTGTAGAACTCGCCGAAGTTCTTCATATACACCTTGACCTTGCCTGCGTCGGCCACTGCCACGGTATAGCCCAGCGTGACCTCGTCATTGGTCACCTTGCTCACAGCGGCAATGACATCGGACAGCTTGCCCACGCCGGAGGGCTCGATGAGAATGCGGTCGGGATGGTACTCGGCAATGACCTTTTTCAGTGCCTTGCCGAAGTCGCCCACCAAGGAACAGCAGATGCAGCCGGAGTTCATCTCGGTGATGTTGATGCCGGAATCCTGCAAAAAGCCGCCGTCAATGCCGATCTCGCCGAACTCGTTCTCGATCAGCACCAGCTTCTGCCCCTTGTAGCTCTCGGCGATCATCTTTTTGATCAGGGTCGTCTTGCCCGCGCCGAGGAAACCAGAGAAAATATCAATTTTTGTCATAAAAAACACCTTCTGTATAAAAATCTCTAAAGATTATTATATCACTTCTTGTCAACTGCTACAAGTAAATTTTCTTCCATATTTTCTCTTTTTGCGCATGAAATGCGCCCCGGCGTTTGCCGGGGCGCATTTTCCTGCTTAGGATACGGGAATCAGCAGCATCTGCCCTGCCGTCGGTTCCTCCTGGAGGCCGTTCGCCTTGCGGATGGCGTCCACGGTGGAGCCGCTTTCCTTGGCAATGTCCCACAGCCGTCCGGTTCCCGCTCTGCGCAGGATCAGGG
>CAKTKF010000006.1 GCA_934569215.1 uncultured Oscillospiraceae bacterium | reverse complement strand
CCAGGAAACAACCCTGTCAGGGCGGCGTACAGAGGCCACAGCCAGGGAAGTAGTTGAGAAGGGATATCGGGTGCGGCTGTACTATATCGGCCTGGACAGTGCCGCTGAGAGCGTTTCCCGGATTGCAAACCGAGTAAAGCGTGGCGGGCATGATATTCCCACCCAGGATGTAGAACGCCGATTTGCGCGCCGCTGGGAGGCTGTGGCAAAGGTGCTGCCCTACTGTGACGAAGCGGAGTTTTATGACAACGACAATGGCTTCCAGCTTGTGGCGGAGTATCGGAACGGAGAGCTGCGGACAGTGGGGAACCTTGTCCCTGGGTGGCTGAAAGAGCTGCGGGCATATCTGGACAGCTCAGCCACATAGGAGGAACTGCAATGACCACCTTCATTCTGGAAGAACACCACACCAAGGGAAAGACCATTCTTGCCCAGAAAGTGCTAGGCAGTGAGCCGGCAGTGAACACCTGGAAGCCCTACCGGGTGAAGGTCATTGAAACCCACGATTTCAAGAGCGAGGCCGCCTGTCTGGTCTATTTCCAGAGGCAAAAACAGGAGGCTTCCCGCCCCTGAAATTCTGGGTACTGCTTGGGTACTGAATGGGTACCGACGAGGCAAAATAAGGCGTTTGGTACCCAAACAATACAAGACGGCAAAAACGGAAAAGTGCTTGATACTCTAGGCAATTTCAAACATTACGGAATGAAATAAAACAGGAAAATACCCGCTCGTAATGAGAAGGTCGCCTGTTCGAGTCAGGTCACTAGCTCCATTAAAAATCCCTAGAGCCGCAACGGTTTTAGGGATTCTTCGTTTTTAGAGATTCTATGTGAAAAAGCCAATTTGATGGCCATTGCAAGATTTTTTCGATAATGTACAATAAGTTGCGCAAATTGGAAATCGCAAAAAAGAAGACATAGCTTGCAGGCTCTGGTAGAATGAAGTTACCACACAAACATTCGAAAGGAGACAGCAAACTATGTCCGAGAAAATTGTACAGCTGAATGAAGAAATTATCAACGACTCATGAAAGGTCATCACAGCTGTGAACGAAAATAAAGCAGGTGCGTCGGAGTGGGCAATCTGCTATACTATAGCGATTCAATAAATTAGCGCGAATAACTACAAGCGCGAAACCAGCCGGAACAGTCAGATGGTGTTACCGCCCAAAAAGCACGCTGAATCGCTTCTGGAAGGGTCTCCAAGGTTCTGGCTTTGAATTTGCGCAAAAGTGCCTTCACCTTCGACCAGAGATTTTCAATGGGATTCAGGTCAGGGCTATACGGAGGAAGAAAAATATGTCGGACCTTTGCTTCCTCCAGCAGCTGCTTTATCGCTTTGGCATGGTGTGACTTCATATTATCCATCACAAGCACAGAATCAGGGTTCAGATACGGCAGCAAGTCATTCTCCAGGTACTGTTTGAATTTCTCTACAGTATTCCACGCAGCTGCACTTAGGGCAGACAAACCCATTGGGAAAGCGCAGGCGGAATAACTCTGCTCTGCAAGCGTCTTCGGTATTGTAGCGATGGCGAAACTCTTTGAAAGTAATCTCAGCTGTACGTGCCATGATGATGCTCCCTTTTTTGCTTTTGGGAACATTGTATCATCCTATCTGTCCAATAAATCGGACTTTTTCAAGATATTGTGGCTTGCTGTGTTAAGTCGATAAGCATTTAACTTTTTACACTTAATCCAAGCTATGACGTAGAGTCAAAATGCAAACAACACAGTCAGTAAACCCGCTTGGGTTCCCAACTGTGTTGTTTTTACTTGTTTTGCATTATATACTGGGACCCTCTGAATAAATCGTCTGCGGCTGTGAGCGAATCCTTTTCAGTCCGCTCTACGGTACCGAAAACGGGAAATATAGCGCAGCCGTTGCCGGCGTAAGCCGGCTTACGGATGCGGCATACCCCTTGCGGGTACATACAGTATTCCAACCCTTCCGGAACCTCGATTGGCCGAAAAAGCTCTCGCTCACAGCTCTTGCCGATTTAATCAGAGTTTCCCTAGATCGTATTGGTCTGTAAAACAAGTGGCGCATCGAGCAGCAACGCTTGCTTTGCACCGCGAGGATGAGCCATTCGCCAGAATAGCATCTCAGCGGCCTTCTCCCCCATCAAGCCAGGATCCCGCTCTATATGATTATACTTAATACCCAGAGTTTCTGTCATTTCAAGATTGTCCAGGCCGATATGGGTGATCTGTTCTGCCGTAACCTTTGCTTCGCTAGCTGCTTTCATAAAGCCCTGAGAAAGAAGGTTGTTACAGGTTATGACGGCTGTCGGCCTGCTCTTGGAACGGAGCAATTCTTTGGTTTGCCGGTATCCGGACTCCAGAGAATACGCCCCCTTCGCATAAATCAACTCTTGGTCTGCCTCCAGTCCGACTTCCCGGATTCCATCCAAATATGCGCAAAGTCGGTTATCTGACAGAGCGTTCTTCTCATCGCTGTTGATAAGTGCAATTCTTCGATGGCCGCTGGCTGCCAAAGCATGGACAGCTTTCTTGATCGCCTCATAATCATTGAAGAATACGCCATCAAAGGGTATTTCATCCCAGCAGACTTTGCGGTCTACCAGAACCACGGGCGCACACAGCGCATCGATAAAATGCTTGAGCTTCTCTGTTTTTGAATAGTATGAATAGTCCACCGCTGGTGCGTAAATCAGGCCGGCCACCCGCTGTTCTCTCATGGCATTAAGTGCGCGAAAATCACTATTCATATTATCGCTGTTATCCATGCAAATAAGCATGTAGCCTTCCCTGTCGCACACCGTGAGGACACCCTTCAGCAATTGGCTAAGAAAGGGGTTTGAAATATCAGCAACGATTGCTCCTATGATAGTAGACGAGGACTTTGATAAATTCCGGGCTACCGCCGATGGCACATAATGGAGCTCGTTCATTATGCGCTCCACTTTTTCTCGAGTGGCAGGATTGACAATGGATGGATTGTTAAGGACCCTCGAGACAGTCGCCGGGGATACCCCCGCTTTTTGGGAAATATCCTTTATTGTTACAAACTCCATTATGCCACCTTCATACTATACTTCAAATTGCTCCCTAAGATATTTTACAGAATCGGCTGCTTGTTTGTCAAGATAATCCACGGATAATTCCGGGAAAAGATTACGCCAGACATGGACATCTCTGCCGACACTTCCGCCGGGGACGACAAACGGCTCCATGACCACGCAACCATCGTATCCGATTTTCTTCAGTGCCTTTCCAATTTCGCTCCAAGGCATACGCCCGGGTCTGGGAGGCTTTCTATTCGCTTCGCCAACATGAAAATGACCCAACCGCGATCCGGAAGCAGTGATTGCATCGATTAGCGAGTCCTCCTCAATGTTCATATGAAAGGTGTCCAGCATAACCTTCACGTTTGGCTTGTTGACGGCATCCACGTAATCCACACATTCCTGGCACGTGTTAATCAGATAACCCTCAAATCTGTTAAGAGATTCCATGTTCAAAATAATCCCGTGATCCGCCGCTATCTCTGCCAGCTTTTGCATTCCGGCAACACTACGTTCAAAATCGGCCGGCTTGTCCAAATCACCGTCAAATTGAACCGGCCAGTAGGAATACAGTGCGCCACCCAAGATGCGAATTCCAGCCAGCTCCATCTGTTCAAACATTCGCTTGTAAAATTCCAGAGCATGCCGCACGTTATCCGGTTTGGAGGCACCAATGTTATTTTCTACGCTGGGTCCATAACCACCCGTGAGCAAGATGCCATTGTATTCTGCCGCTTTGCGCATCTCTGTAAAGTAGTCATCCGGTTTTCCAGCAAAGTCAGCGGTGGCCACTTCCAGCACGTCAAAGCCCAGACGCTTGACCCGCTCAATATATCCAATAGCGTCTCCGCCCCATTCTTTTTCCCAATACGGGTAGTAGATTCCAAATTTCATATAAATTGCATATTCGGCCGCGGTGCTTTCACGCAAATAGGAGTGAACAAGTGCAGGCAAACGGCCGCCTTTCTTGTAGAATAGATTTAAGATGAATATAATGTATGGTGAATCCCCGGTTTCCTTGGATTCTCTTTTTCGGTTGGCGTAGTTTACGAGTTTGTCGTTACGCCTTCTTCCTTATGAAGAACTTAAGCGTCAATACCGCCAACAGGAGAAGTCCCCAGACCAGATTCTTAAGGTACGAGGAAGCGGAAAGATTGAGAATATTCAGGCCGGTCGACAATACCTGGAGCGACATAACCGCAAGGACAACTCCCCAAACTTTTCCTTTTCCGCCACTTGGACTAATGCCTCCCAAGACTACGGCAAGAATCGCCTGAAGCTGGTAAATAGAGCCATAATCCATTTTTGCTGACATGGCACGACTAGTCACTATAATGCCTGCAATGGCCGAGAGAAGCCCCCCAATGGTGTAGGTCAGAATAACGACGGCGGTATTGTTGATCCCACTGTATTCTGCGGCCACAGAGTTTGAGCCAAACATATATATTTTAAATCCTAATGCAGTGTAGTCCAGTATGTAGTGCAGAATGACTGCAATGACAAGAAACGCCAGCATTGTAATCGGAATGATGTCGGCAACTGTTTTCGCTCCAATCTGGGAGAATAATTCCGGAAGCCCCTGTACCGATGAGCCTTGCGTCAGAATCATGGATACCCCGTTGAACATCTGCATACTGGCCAATGTCGCGAGCATAGGAGGAATTCCGACAACGGCTACGGAGATTCCGTTCAATGCACCGCAGAACGCCCCCACCGCCAATGCTATCAGCAAACCCGTCAGAACAATCTGCAGCTGCCCGGGTGCCTGCGATTGAGACATCCGCCAGATCATATAATTGCTGGCAATAATGCTTGCCAAATTACCGGCACTCACGATTGACAAGTCAATACCGCCGGTGAGCATTGCCAGCATCATTGCAAATGCGTATATTCCAAACTCCGGCAGCTGGACAAATAAGGACCTCATAGTGCCCATGCTGAGGAATATCTTGGGTGACAGTACCGACATAACAAAGAAAAACGCAAGGAATACGCCAGTCAGAACCAAGGTATTACCGGAATCTTCTCTTGTATCTGCTCGAGCAAGCTTACGAACGTTCATGAATGATCCCTCCCCACGTCATTGTCCTTTGTGTCAATCTCACGTACCTTCTTTTTTTGTATTTTGCTTTTTAAGGCAATCGCCGAGGCATACATGTACATCGCCACACCCAAAGCAAATGTCTTCCAATAGGAGCTGAGTCCAATCAGAATGAGACTGTTATTGATTACAATAAAGAATACCAGTCCGAGGGTCAGTCCCAAAATACTGCCTTTGCCGCCGGCAATATCAATGCCACCCAGAACTGCAATTGAGATGATTGTCATCTCCAGTCCCAGCAGGGCCGCGGGGTTTCCCTGCCTTGTCATAACCGTGTACACAACGCCTCCCACAGCAGCGATTACCCCTGCAGCGCTGTAGAGCAGCATCTGGATCGTCCTGACTTTGAAGCCGACCCTTGCGGCAGAGACCTTACTTCCGCCAATTGCATAGATTCCTCTGCCCACCAAGGTGTATCGAAGGACGAATACCGCAATCAAAAGTACGACGGCAAGAACCGCAAAGTACTGCGGAAACATGGACGTCATCCCGGACTCATCCACAACGGAGAAAAAACCGGCTTTGGAAAAATCGTTTATATACACGGGCAGGGAGGTGAGTCGTTTACTGCCAAGAAAAACGTACTGAATGCCGTAGTAAATGCTTTGCGTTGCCAATGTGACAATGAGCGGCGGAAACTCAAAGTATGCAATAAACACACCGTTTATCGAGCCAAGAATAAAGCCAATAGCGCAGGAAATAATAAAGAACAGCGGCAAGCTGCCTGGGATGTTGCTGTTGATCAGTATCAAAAGTGTGGCGTAAGTACTGAGTGTGGCGATTGCCGGAAAAGAAATATCTATGCCGCCGGACACGACCACCATCATAATTCCAACAGCAAAAATCCCATACGGTGTGGCCGTACGAAAAAGGTCTACAATATTGCCGGCGGCGAAGAATGTGTTATTGATTGCTCCGATGGTCACACACACTGCCAGCAGAATTGCAAATAGATAGAACTCGTTTTTCGATAATAGGCGTTTCATTATTGAGTCTCCTTTCCGCGTATCATCTCATTAAGCTCACGTTCGCTCGTCTCGTCGGTTTTTACTTGTTTTACTATGCGCCCGTTGCTCATGATGAATATTCTGTCGCAGCAGGCCAATATCTCCGATACGTCGTCTGACGCCAAAATAATACTCATCCCGTCTTCCGCCAGCGAACGAATAAGCTGAATGATATCCGTTTTCGCGCCAATGTCCACGCCGGCTGTTGGCCCGTTCAGGATCAGCACCTTGGGGTCTGTCGCAAGCCATTTGGCAATTACAATTTTCTGCTGATTTCCACCGGAAAGCGTCCTTGCAGGTTGTGCGCCAGTTTGCGCCTTTATATGAAGTGCGTTGATCCAATCTGCCGAAAAAGATTTGACACGGCGGTGATCAATGCTTCCAATTCTGGTTTTAATCTTGTTGAGAACCGTAATGACAATGTTTAAGTCAATGCTTTGGTCTAAGAACAGGCCCTCTGTAAGCCGATCCTCAGGTACATAGGCTATCCCGTGTCGAACGGCGCTTCGTACGTTCTTGAGATGAATTTCCTGATCGTCTAATAGAATTTTACCCGAATCGATTTTACGAATTCCGAAAAGAGCATTGGCCAATGCCGTACGGCCGGAACCCAAAAGACCGGTTATTCCGATTATTTCATGCTTTTTCAAATCAAAGCTGATGTTGTTAAAGCCGCCTTTTTGGCTTATATCCTGTACGCGCAGCACAACGGGAGCTTCCTCTCTGGGAGTTGGGCTGTTAATGCCCTGAGAAATATGACGGCCTGTCATGCAATATACAAGTCGCTCCTTCGAAAAGGACGAGCTTTCCCCTTCTGCAACCTGTTCTCCATTTCGGATGACAATGATTCGATGAGAAAGCTGCATGACCTCATCCATTTTGTGGCTTACAAAAATGACACTGATACCGCTTCGGTTCAGCCCCTTCACCACAGAGAAAAGCGCATCCACCTCTTTCTTTGTGAGTGCCGTTGTAGGCTCGTCCATGATCAGGATTCTTACGTTGTGCGCTAAAGCGCGGGAGATTGCAATAAGCTGGCGGCTTGCGACCGGCAGCGTCTCCACCATTGCATCTAAAGGAATCTTTACGCCAATCTTGTCCAGCGCAGCCTGAGCCTGTTCCGTTACGCTCTTCCAATTTACGAGCTTTCGCCGTTCTGTTATTTCGGTATTGAGCACGATATTCTCAGCTACCGTCAAATTGGGGAAAACCGAAAAATCCTGGTAGATTACCTCAATGCCCCCGTTCATTGCCTCCTGAGGCGTCATACGTTTCACCATACGGCCATCCAGCTCGATCGTTCCGGCGTCGGCTGAATACACGCCGGAAATAATTTTAATCAACGTAGATTTTCCGCATCCGTTTTCGCCAGCCAGGCAATAAATTGTACCCGGAAGAATTTCCAGGCTGATGTTGTTCAGCACCTTGACCCCTGAGAATGATTTGCTTATTCCTGTCAGTTTTAAGATGGGTCTATCCATAGTATTACCTCACTCATATCCGTCAAAGAGCAGGGCAACGCAGCGTTTTTGTCGCTGCGCTGCCCGTAAGCTTATATCGATCTACCTGATAACGCTTATCAGAAGCCCAGGCCGGACACATCATCGCCGGCATAACAGCCCATCATGGCATTACCGACAACATAGACCTTATCGTGAACAGAGCAGCTATTGTAGCCTTCAATTCCAAGGTCAACGCCATCCTCAAAAGTCGTCGTGCCGTCAATAACCATCTGCGCCAGCTTGCACATTGCATATCCCGCATTGGCAGGATCCCAAAGGCCGATCATAGATACGCTGCCGGACTCCAGATACTGTGCTGCATCAGCAGGGGATGTACAACCAACCGCAGCAATTTTACCAATCATACCCTTGTTTTCAATTGCGAGACCCGCACCGACAATATCGGCGGAACCGGTACCCATGATGCCTTTGAGGTTGGGATAGGTTTTCATGAGCTCCTCACAAATACTCTGAGCCTGGCTCACATCAGCATTTGTTTCATTCTTGGAGCTGACACAGGTCATGTCCGGATAATTTGCAACCTGATAGGCAATGGCGGAATCTGTCCAAATGTTATGATTGGGGTTCATAAGGGATTCGATGATGGTTGCGTATTCACCTTCGTAGTTCATTGCTTTGGCAAGGCTCTGCATGAAAAATTCGCCGAACGCCTCATCGGTAAAAGCTTCCACATCCGCATCGGTATTTTTGAGGGTAGGTGCCTCATGGCTCACAACAACGATTCCCTGATCCCGTGCTTTTTGCAGTACCGTTTCCAGCGCTTCAGTAGATACGGGGATAATACCGATGACATCAACCTGCTGTGCAATCAGGTCTTCAATATAGGCCACCTGCTGGGATGCATCCGGCGAAGAGGGGGCATAGAGATTGATCGTGCAGCCGTATTCTTCTGCATACCGCTGGAGTCCCTGGTTCAGCCGATCAAACCAGGGTACGTCAACCTTAACTACAACACCCATGGTGAAGCCGGACTTTGCGCTTTCAGTTTCCGTTTTCTCGACAACCTCTTCAGTGGCTTTCTCGGTGACAGGCTTATCGGACTGTCCGCAGGCACAGAGAGAAAAAACCAGCATCAGGGTAAGGCAAATTGCAATTACTCGTTTCATAATGATATCTCCTTTATTACTATATAATTGATAATTGTATCGAAAATATGGCAGTCAGCTACGAGACGAGGTCTCTCGCTGCCTGAACCGGCAGAGCCACATGTTCGTGTCATCACGCAAACAGAAGTCTTTCTCAGAGATTGACTTCTTATTTGCAGGCTTTGTTGAGCGTGCTGTTACACCGACGACTCGCTTTGCCAGTGAGTTCTGCCCAGACGGATGCTCAATTCTTACAAAATCTGCCAATGATAAACTTGGCAAATTCTTCACTGCGAACGCCGAGTGCAACACGGCAGTTGGGCGGCAGTTTCTTGGGTACCGTGCGGAGAATGTCGTCCCGAACAATAAGCTCTCTGGGAATGAACGTGGGGCCGTACTCGATATCAATGTGGAGGTCAAACAGATCCACAAAGTCCCTGTTGATCAGTGTTGCCACACACAGCGGATCATGCATCCAGAGGTCCGTGTGCTCGGTCGGTACGCCACCACTGATATACAGTATTTTTTCCTGCTCCGGCCAAACCTCCAGCATACGATAAGCCGCTTTTGCGATTGGTCTATCACAATCCTTGAGCATCTGCACATATGTAGGCGGAACAGGAACCTTCAATGTGACATCGATGGGGATGATTGTCAGATTGACACCGGATTTGAATACAATCTCCGTAGCGATTTTGTCACAGTTGAAGTTATATTCCTCAATGGGAGAACGGGAGATTCCCATTTTATCCACGATAGGGACGATCACGCCGCCCATCGAGATTACCTCCTTGAGATTTTGCGCAATCATCGGCTCTTTGATCAAGGCGACCGCCAGGTTCGACAGCGAACCCAAGGTAATCAGCGTGACCTCCCCGGGGTTAGCCATAACTGTGTCAATAATGAAGTCTACTGCATGCTTCTTTTCAGGTTCCAGCGCGTCGTTGCTTTCATCGCCTTCGTCAAGAATTCCGCCGCCTTCATATCCGTACCAGACGTTCTCACTTTGATCGATAGGCTTGCTGATTCCGGCAAACACCGGAACATCCTCTCTCCCGGCAATTGCCAGCACCTTTTTTGCGATTCTGGCTCTCTCATGTGCTCTTGACCAGACGGTCGTTACGCCCAGAAAGTCAACCTCCTCGCTGACCCCGGCAAGCAGGACGGCAAATGCATCGTCGAAATCCGTTCCGATGTCGGTGTCGATAATCAGCTTCTTTTTCTTCATAATATCATCCCCTTGTTTTTGTAACCGATTTCTATTCAATACAATTTTTTCATTTTATTCCAAATAAATCGCAGTAATATTTATCATTATTTCTACATATTCCATTGAAAATCAGAAATAAAACGTTAATTAATTGATGAAATCGGTTTCATTACAGCTATATTATATGCAGGCTTCCGCCTTAAGTCAATACATTTTTTATTTTTCGTCTCTATTGCTAAAATGCCTATTGTATTTTTAGTGCTTTTGCCATTACGCATACGCTTTTCGTCGAATTCTAAGGAAGCTTTGAATCAATCCGCCCTCCGGCCGTGAGTGGAGATTTCATCAGAGCTTCCCAAAAAGCCGCCGGGAGCAATCCGTTTCGGACTGCTCCCGGTTTTTCTGTCAATATCCAAACATCCGGCTGACCACATTGCCGTCGATGGCGTTCAGGGTCAGCATGGGCTGGGTCACATAGTTCGCGCCCTTTTTCATGGACTCCGAGGCGTTGTCTCCGGGCTCATACCAGTCCCACGTTCCCCAGAAATCCCACACGGGAACGATTGTCCCCTGCAAGGAGCCCTTATCCCGGATGCGCATCAGCGACAGGGAAACCTTCGTAATCTCCACGTCCATGTATGTCTCGTCGCCGTTGATCTTGTCGATCTCCACAAGGCTGCGGGCTTCCGACGGGCCGATGACCACCACGGGCAGCATGGTGTTTGCGATGGACGCAATGTCTTCAAAGGGCATAAGGGCGGTCTGCGTTTCCTTGACAACCGGCTCGGTGCTGGGAGCGTCCCACTCGAAGGAAAGAATGCCGTCCCTCCCCACCGTGATCCAGACGCTTTCCATGTACCAGGAAACGGTATCCGCATTGGTCTCCTCGGAGCAGCGGTAAGTCCAGTACTGATAATCCTCTCCGATGGCTGGATCGCTGAACACACGATCCTCCCGGATGCCGGGAATGGGCAGGCCGTTTACGCTGGGGGTATAGTAAAGCTCCCATGTGCCCTTCCGTTCGCCCTCTCTGGGCGTCTGCGCGTCGGCCAGAACCATATCGCCCAGACCCAGCTCCTGCATCACCTCATCCGCCCTGGCAATGGCGTCCTCTTTGGAAATGCTGCCCCAGTCGGTGCTGCGGTAATACTTGAAGTCGCTGTTGACAATCGTCGCGTTCGTCCAGTCCCCGCCGAAGCGGTTCATGATGTTGATTTCGTACTTGGCTCCATCCACGGTGGCATCGCCGCTGACCTCATTGGGCGTTCCGGAATCCTCAAAGCCGTGGATGATGGGCTTTTCCTCCGGTGCCTTTGCCATTTCCGCGGTGTAATAGGCGATGATCTCCTTCCGGCGTTCTTCCAGCTGCTCCGGCGTCTGTTCCGGGGCGTCCGGGTCGGCGTGCCATTCGGGGGAATTGACATAATCAATGGAATCCTGACACTCCTGCTTCGTCATAACAGTGCTGTAGAGGGGCTGTCCCTTCAAAAGCACCCGCAGTAGGGTGTCCACGTCCTCCTGTGTAAAATCTCTGGGCGTCACGGTAGCAGTGGGAAGCACCGTCCCCAGCTCCGCCACCACCTGTGCGTCGGCGTGGATGGTAAGTCTTCCCTCCTGACTGACCCAGTCCCCGGTGAATTTTTCCGGGAAGGTGTACTCCGTCTGCTCTTTGGCGCTCTGCTCAAGCAGCATCGCCTGATTGACGGTGGTGGGTTCGGCGGGCGTCCGGCCTTTGCCGCATCCGGGCAGCATGGCAAGCGCCAGCGTGAAGGCGACAAAACGAACTATTTTCTTTTTCATGGTAACACTTCCTTTCTTTGGATGGTTCCAGAATACCATAGCCAGAATCAAAAGAGTTTACCGGCACGTTACCGTTTGATTACCGATGACGATTCTGGCGGTCGTTCCTTCTCCGAGAGTGCTTTCCAGCGTCAGCGTTCCGCCGTGGACGGCGGCGATCTCCCGCACCAGCGCCAGTCCCAGACCGAAGCCGCCGTTTGCCTTGCTCCGGGAGGGGTCGCCCATGTAGAAGGGGTCGGTCACTCTTTCCAGGTCTTTTTCCGGGATGCCCCTGCCATGGTCGGAAACGGCGAAGCCCGTCTGCGACGCCTGAATCCGGATAATCTGCCCCGGCGCGGACGCCTTGGCGCTGTTTTCCACGAGATTGACAAGGGCAATGCACATCAAATCCTTGTCCACGGGCAGAATGTCCCCGTTGCAGGTGATTTCCAGAGACGTTCCGTACTTTTCCATGACCGGCCGGGTCAGCTCCCGCACCTGGCTCAATAGCTCCGGCACGGATACCGGCGCCAGCTTCGCGTTCTTTTTCATGGAAAGCAGCGTCAGGAGCTTTCTGACCATGGTTTCCAGCCAGTGAAGCTGGGAATCCATGCTGATGAGCAGCGCTTCCTGTTTTTCCTCCGGAAGGTAGACGTTTCGCAGGGTGTTCACGTTCAGAAGCAGGGACGTCAGGGGCGTTTTCAATTCGTGGGTGACCGCGCCGACGAAAAGCTTCTGCCGCTCGTTTTGTTCCCGAAGGGTGTCCACATGGGTCTCCACCGCCAGCGCCATTTGGTTGAAATTCCCCGCCAGAACTCCCACCTCATCCTGAGAAACGACAGGGACGCGCTGGCTGTAATTCCCGTCCGCGATGCTGCCGGCGGCTTCCGAAAGCCGGGACAGCGGGCGAAGCGTCCGGGAGATCGTCCAGGAAACCGCCGCAAGCCCCAGAAGGCCGATGGACAGCGCCAGCAGCGCGAAGCGTCCGCTGAGCTGCCAGAGCTGGGCGTATATATAGGTGGCGTCCGCCACCAGATACACGCTGCAATCCATTTCCCGAATATCTGCGGCCTTGCTCAGAATCAGGAAGTGCTTTCCATCCACATAGGCTCTTGCCGATTGCGTGCCGCCGTAATGGGCATCCAGATATTCTTCCGGGTCGATCTGGGCGGACGCGCTCAGGCGCTCCCCATTGACTGTGAGGGTGCTTCCCGGCACGCTGCAGGAACGGAAGCAGTAGGTCAGCAGCACTTTCCGGGAAAGCGAGTCAAGGCCGTCCGTGGGGCTGCGGTAGACGGCTGTCCCGAAATCATCCACCAGGTCGTTCAGGGTTTCCTCCGTGCTCCCCAAAAGAGCTTCATAGGACTGCTCCCGCACCTGCCAGAGCATGGCCGCCGTCAGGCTCACCGCCACGGCAAGCAGCAGCGCCGCGCAGAGCGCTGTCAGTTTTGTTTTCAGCTTCATCGTTCCTCCAACCGGTAACCGGCCTTTGAGATGGTGCGGATTTCCTCGGACAGGTTCAGCTTTTTCCGCAGGTTGGCAATGCGCACGTCCACGGTGCGGATGTCCCCGAAATAGTCCTGCCCCCAGATTTCGTTCAGGATGCGCTCCCGGGAAACCGTGCGGTTCTTGTTCTTCATCAGCACCGCCAGCACATCAAATTCCAATGGCGGCAGAGGGATTTCTTCCCCGTTTCTGCTCAGGCGGCGGTTGCCGTTATCCAGAGTCAAATCCCGGAAATGGTAGACTTCCCTGAATTTTCCGCTGCGCCTGAGTACCTTTTCCATACGCACCATCAGGGCGAGCATGTCAAAGGGCTTGGCGATATAATCCTCCGCGCCGCCCCGCAGTCCCTGCACCTCGTGCTGAGCGTCATTCATGGCAGTCAGGCAGATGACGGGGATTCCGTATTCCTGTAGCTTGGGGAGCAGCGTAAAGCCGTCCACCCCGGGCAGCATCATGTCAAGCAAGGCCAGATCGTAATCGTGGCTTGCTTCCAGCGCGTTCCACGCGGCAAGGCCGTTATCAAAGGCGGTCACGGTATAGTCCGCGCATTCCAGATTCAGCCGCAGCACCTGGGCGATGGCCGCGTCGTCCTCGATGATCAGAATATGGTTGCTCATGGGATTCCCCTCCATCCGGCGTTTTCGTCATTATAGCACAGTACCGTGTCCGTGTGTTTACCAAAATATTACTGTTTTTGCGATACTGCAAAAGCCGCCGTTTTTGCAAAACGGCGGCTTTTCAGCTCTTAATGATTACGTTCCATTCCCACGCAGTTCGATGATCTGGTCACGCAGTACGGCGGCGTACTCGTATTCCATCATCTTCGCCGCTTCCTTCATCTGCTTTTCCAGACGGGCGATCTCCCTTTCTTTCTCTGCCTTGGTCATCTTCACGCCGGTTCTGCCCTTGCGCTCGGCAGTTGGCGAAGAAATCTCGATCAGGTCCCGCACGGACTTGATGATGGTCTTCGGGACGATTCCGTGGGCTTTATTGTAGGCGTCCTGAATCTCCCGGCGGCGGGCGGTCTCGTCAATGGCCGCCCGCATGGCGGGGGTGATCGAGTCGGCGTACATGATGACTCTGCCTCCGGCGTTCCGGGCGGCGCGGCCGATGGTCTGTATCAGGCTGGTCTCGCTGCGCAGGAAGCCCTCCTTGTCCGCGTCCAGAATGGCCACCAGACTGACCTCCGGCAAATCAAGGCCTTCTCTCAGCAGGTTGATGCCCACCAGCACGTCGAATTTTCCCATCCGCATGTCCCGGATGATTTCCATCCGCTCCATGGCGCCGATGTCCGAGTGCATGTAGCGCACCTTGATGCCCGCCTTTTGCAGGTATACCGTCAAGTCCTCCGCCATCTTCTTCGTCAGCGTCGTCACCAGAACCCGCTCGTTTCTGGCGGTGCGGGCGTTGATCTCCCCGATCAGATCGTCGATCTGCCCCTCAATGGGACGCACCTCCACCTCCGGATCCAGCAGTCCGGTGGGACGGATGACCTGCTCCACCGTCTGGCCGGAGCGGGTGCGCTCATAGTCGCCGGGGGTGGCGGAGACGTAGATCACCTGGTTGATCTTCCGGTCGAACTCCGTAAAGTTCAGGGGGCGGTTATCGTAGGCCGAGGGCAGGCGGAAGCCGTAATTCACCAGCGCGTCCTTCCGGCTCCGGTCTCCGGCATACATGGCGCGGCACTGGGGCAGGGTCACGTGGCTCTCGTCGATGAACATCAGGTAGTCCTTGGGGAAATAATCCAGCAGCGTGGTGGGGGGCGTCCCCGGCGCACGTCCCTGAATCACCCGGGAATAGTTCTCGATGCCGTTGCAGAAGCCGATCTCCGTCAGCATTTCCAGGTCATAGGCCGTCCGCTGGGCAATGCGCTGGGCTTCGATGAGCTTGTCGTGGGCGCGGAAGAAGGCCACCTGATCGTCGCACTCCCGCTGAATTTCCACCATTGCCCGCTG
>CAKTKF010000005.1 GCA_934569215.1 uncultured Oscillospiraceae bacterium | reverse complement strand
GAAAACGGGGAGGACGCCCTGACGCTGATGGACTCGGAGTACGTCGATCTGGTGGTGCTGGACATCATGATGCCCAAAATGGACGGCTATGAGTTTACCAGAACCCTGCGGGAGACAAACAACAACCTGCCCATTTTAATGGTCTCTGCCAAGGAGCTTCCCTCCGACAAGAAGCACGGCTTCCTGGTTGGCACCGACGACTATATGACCAAGCCCATTGACGAAGAGGAAATGCTCTGGCGGATCAAGGCGTTGCTGCGCCGGGCGAAAATTGCCAGCGAGCGCCGGATCGTGGTAGGAGACGTGGTGCTGGACTACGACTGCCTGACGGTGAGTAGGAGAGGAGAGGTGCAGGAGCTTCCCCAGAAGGAATTTCTGCTTCTGTATAAACTCCTGTCCTATCCAGGGAAAATTTTCACCCGCATTCAGCTCATGGACGAAATCTGGGGAGCGGATTCCAATACCGGCTGGGAGACCGTGACGGTACACGTAGGCCGTCTGCGCAAGCGCTTTCAGGACTGGCCGGAATTTACCATCGAGTCCGTCCGGGGACTGGGCTATAAGGCGGTGAAGAGGGTATGAGCAAAAAACCGGGGAAGCACCGCTGGTCGCTGACGCTGCTCTATTCCGGCGCGTTTTTCCTCATTCAGCTGGCGGCGGTTCTCATTACGGCGGCGCTGTCTTTCCTGCTGACCAAGCTGGGGGTGCTGGATATCCTGGAAATTCCCAGAAATTCCGGCTTTGCCATGCTGATCGTGATGCTGCTGATCAGCGTCCTGGTGGGGAGCCTGGTTGCCATCGGCACCGTAAAGATTCCGCTGCGTCCCTTTAACCGGCTGATCAACAACATCAACCGGCTGGCGGCGGGGGATTTCACGGCCAGAATGCATTACGGTAAGGTCATAGGGGACAACCCCGTTTTTCGGGAGCTGTCGGAGAGCTTCAACGCAATGGCGGAGGAGCTGGAAAACACCCAGATGCTGCGAAGCGACTTCATCAACAACTTTTCCCACGAATTCAAAACCCCCATCGTCTCCATCGCCGGGTTTGCCAAGCTCCTGCGCCGGGGCAATCTCACCGACGCGCAGAAGGAGGAATACCTGGCCATCATCGAGGAGGAATCCCTTCGGTTGGCGGCCATGGCCACCAACGTAATGAACCTGACAAAGGTGGAAAATCAGACGATTTTAACGGATCTGACCACCTTCAATTTATCGGAACAGATTCGCGCCTGCGTGCTGCTGTTGGAGGAAAAGTGGAGCCGCAAGGAGCTGGACTTAGACCTGGAATTCCCGGAATATACCATCTGCGCCAACGAGGAACTGCTGAAGCAGGTATGGATCAATCTGCTGGACAATGCCATCAAGTATTCCCCCAGCTATGGGGAGATCGGCGTGCGGATTACGGAGGGGGCGGAGATGCTGGCGGTCACCGTCACCAACTACGGCCCCGACATCCCCAAGGACAAGCTGAACAAAATCTGGGGAAAATTCTACCAGGCGGACGAGTCCCATTCCTCGGAGGGCAACGGCATCGGCCTTGCCGTGGTGAAGCAGGTGGTGCAGCTCCACGGCGGCACTGCCACGGTGGACAGCGGCAACGGCTCGACGGTTTTTACCGTGGAGCTGCCCAAGCGGGAAGAAACCGCTTGAGCGGTTTCGTTTCGGTTGAGAATTGCGTGCTACAGTAAAAAAGATACGTTTTGCCGGCTGCGTCCGGGTCGGCGGAAAAAGGAGGAAATACGGATATGAATGAAGTCAAACAGCCAAAGAAACCCCTGATTTTCTACTACACACTGGTTATGGTCGCTCTGGTGCTGGTGAACTTCCTACTGGTTCCTTGGATTGCCCGGCAGCAGATCATCGAGGTGGACTACGGCACCTTCATCACCATGACGGAAAATAAGGAAATCAGTCAGGTGAAGGTGGAGGACAACCAGATCCTCTTTGAGGGCAAGGACGGCAAAATCTACAAAACCGGCCTGATGAATGACCCGGATCTGGTGAACCGGCTCCACGATTCCGGCGCGCAGTTCGGCGGTGAGATTGTGGAGGAAACCTCTCCGCTCTTAAACATCCTGCTGACCTGGGTGCTGCCCGTTGTGCTGTTCGTCGCCCTGGGGCAGTTTATGTCCAAAAAGCTGATGGACAGAGCCGGCGGCCCCAATTCTCTGATGTTCAACGGCGGCAGCTCCAACGCCCGGGTGTATGTCCAGTCCTCCGACGGCATCAAATTTGACGACGTGGCGGGCGAGGATGAGGCCAAGGAGAACCTGGCCGAGATCGTGGATTATCTCCACAATCCGGACAAGTACCGTCAGATCGGCGCTTCCATGCCCAAGGGCGTGCTGCTGGTAGGCCCTCCGGGTACCGGCAAAACCATGCTGGCAAAGGCCGTCGCCGGTGAGGCGAACGTCCCGTTCTTCTCCATCAGCGGCTCCGAATTCGTGGAAATGTTTGTGGGCATGGGCGCGAGCAAGGTGCGTGACCTGTTCCGGCAGGCCAAGGAAAAAGCTCCCTGCATCGTATTCATCGACGAGATCGACGCCATCGGCCAGAAGCGGAACACCGGCACCATGGGCGGCAACGACGAGCGGGAGCAGACGCTGAACCAGCTCCTGACGGAAATGGACGGCTTTGAAGGCAACTCCGGCGTCATCATCCTCGCCGCCACCAACCGCCCGGAATCCCTTGATCCCGCTTTGACCCGTCCCGGCCGGTTTGACCGCCGGGTACCGGTGGAGCTGCCCGACCTTCAGGGACGGGAAGCCATCCTGCGGGTACACGCGAAGAAGATCAAAATTGCCGACGATGTGGACTTCAAGCAGATCGCGCGGATGGCCTCCGGCGCCTCCGGCGCGGAGCTTGCCAACATCGTCAACGAAGCGGCGCTGCGCGCCGTCCGGGACGGACGGAAATTCGCCACGGAGGCAGACATGGAAGAGTCCATCGAAGTGGTCATCGCGGGCTATCAGAAGAAAAACGCCATCCTCACCGACAAGGAAAAGTGGACGGTTTCCTACCACGAGATCGGCCACGCGCTGGTCGCGGCCATGCAGACCCATTCTGCCCCGGTGCAGAAGATCACCATCATTCCCCGCACCTCCGGCGCGCTGGGCTATACCATGCAGGTGGAGCAGGGGAACCACTATCTGATGACCCGGGAGGAGCTTCTGGATCAGATTGCTACGTATACCGGCGGCCGCGCGGCGGAGGAGGTCAAGTTCGGCACCATTTCCACCGGCGCTTCCAACGACATTGAGCAGGCCACCAAGATGGCCCGGGCCATGATTACCCGCTACGGCATGAGCGAGGACTTTGACATGGTGGCACTGGAGACCGTTACCAATCAGTATCTGGGGGGAGACGCGTCCCTGGCCTGTTCCGCAGAGACCCAGGCGCAGGTTGACCGGCAGGTGGTTGCGCTCGTAAAGCAGCAGCACGAAAAGGCGAAAAACATTCTCACGGAAAACAGGCAGAAGCTGGATGAGCTGGCAAGCTACCTGTACGAAAAGGAAACCATCACCGGCGAGGAATTCATGAAGATTCTCAACGGCTGATAACCGCGCCGTTTTGGCAGGAAGAAAGGTACTATCGCACTATGAAAATCGCAATCGCAACGGATACCAACAGCGGAATTACCGCCTCAGAGGGGGAAAAGCTGGGCGTTTTCGTCCTGGCCATGCCCGTCAATCTGGAGGAAACCATCCACTACGAGGGGCTTGACATCACGTCGGAGCAGCTGTATGACGCCATGCGGCAGCACCGGGAGGTCTCCACCTCCCAGCCGTCGCCGGGGCAGCTCATGGAGCTGTGGGACGGGATTCTGGCAAAGGGCTATGATGAGATCGTCTATATCCCCATGTCCAGCGGCCTGAGCGGCTCCTGTCAGAGCGCCGCCCTGTTTGCCCGGGACTATGACGGCAAGGTGCAGGTGGTGGATAACCACCGGATCTCCGTGACCCAGAGAGAATCGGTGATCAGCGCCCTTCGTCTGGCGGAGCAGGGGTACGACGCCGGACAGATCAGGGAATTTCTGGAAAAGCACGCCTATGACGCCAGCATCTACATCACCGTGGACTCCATGGAGTACCTGAAAAAGGGCGGCCGTGTCACCCCCGCCGCAGCGACGCTGGCCACGGTGCTGAACCTCAAGCCAGTGCTGACCATTCAGGGAGACAAGCTGGACGCCTTCGCCAAGGTGCGGGGCATGAAGCTTGCCGAGAGCAAGATGATCGATGCCCTTCACCAGGATCGGGCAGAGCGCTTCCGGGATGTTCCGGAGTCCCGCCTCCTGATCGAAACCGCCGGAACGCTGGAAAACGAGGCGCTGGCGGAGTCCTGGCGTCAGCAGGTGCAGGCGGAGTTCCCCTTTGCCAAGGTGAGCTATGCCAACCTGCCATGCAGCATCGCCTGCCACGTAGGCATGAATTCCGTTGCCGCCGTCATCATGACGGAGGAAGTGCAGCGGGCAGACTAAAAATCAGTTGCAGGGAAGGCCGGTGAAAACCGGCCTTCTTTTTCGGTATAAGTTTATTTTTTGCCGAAAAATCCAGACATCCTATTGAAAATCAAACACCCCTGTGCTATGATGTGAGCAAGTGAACAGATGTGACCATATGGAGAAGCTGCCCCAGGGCGGCTTTTTGAAAGGATACCGGTTAGCGAACACTAACCGGCGAAAACTGGAGGTCGAAGGAGAATGGAGCATTCAGGACGAAAAGCTTACATAAGTGATTGCCTGCTGGGCGCTCTCGGCGCGTTTTTGATGCTGGTGGGGGATTTGTGCCTGAGTGTGATCCCGGCAAGCCCCGGCGATAGCGGCTTATTTTTGCGGGAAGCGTATCTGAATGGGACATATGAACTGTGGCGGTTGCCGCTGCTGATTGTGACGGGACTTCTCGGTATGTCCCTGGGATTTTTCACCGTGCGGGTGTCCTGCCAGCAGATAATGCCCCAGTACCGCAAGACCCGGCGGGCAGTCCTGATCGGCGGCGTGATCTACGTTGCAACGGCCGGGGCGCTGCACCTCTTTATCGGAAGCCTCGCCGACTGGACGAGCAGACTCGCGCCGCTTCTCGGGCGGGAGGAGACGGCGGCGCTGATACAGTCCCAGTATGACCGGCTGGTGCCGGCTATGGCCGTCGCCTATGCCGGGATGGTTCTGCTCATTCTGGCAAGCGCCTTTGCCGTGCTTCAAAGAGGCAAAGGAAGATTTCGCAAAAGTTGCTGATATGCTGAAAAAGTAGGAGGTATTTGACATGATTTGGAAGGTTTTGCTGGAGGGCGTCGGCCTTGGGGTTCTGCTGGTGCTGGTGTGCCTGTTCGGCATTCGCAAGGGCGCTGTGGGGATGGTGCATCTTTACAGCCCGGAGGTGCAGAAGCGGTGTGTGGAGCATGGCCTGACGACCTATGAACGGATTCGCCGCAATCAAATGCTCTTCAAGGTGTGCTGCATTCCGGGGTATATTGCCTATGTGCTGGTGTTTGTGTACGCGGTGAACGGTGCGCGGGGCTTCGTGGCCGGATTCTGGCAGCTGCTGGTGATTCTGTCCGTGATGAATCTCATTGACCGGTTCCTCATTGACGATTTCTGGGTCGGGCATACGAAGGCCTGGACGATCCCCTACACGGAAGACCTGAAGCCCTACATCACCGCGAAGGACAAGTGCAAAAAATGGACGTTCGGTACGGTGGGCATGGTCATTATTTCGGCGGCGCTGGCGGGTATCATGACGCTGTTCCTGCACTGAATCGGGGGCGATAAGAATGCTGTTTGAAACACTGGGGGACAAGCGGAACCCGGCCGTACTGTTTTTCCATGCGATGGGCGTGACCGGGGCGAGCAGCATGCGGGTGGCGGAACATTTGCAGGACAAATATTTCTGCATTCTTCCCACATCCACCGTCTACTGCGCCGGACAGAAGTACATAAGCAAGGCGGACGAGGTGCGGCAAATCACCGAATTTCTGCGTGGGCAGGGGGTCGACGCCCTTGCACTGGTCGTGGCTTCCTCCATCGGGGCGGATCTGGCAATGGCGTTTCTGACGGAGACGAAGCTGCCGGTGGGACACGTTTTCTTCGACGGCGGGCAGTTTGCCCAGATCGGGAAGGGGACGCGCCGGGTCATGACGCCGTTTCTGTACCTTGCCATCAAGAGCCTGTACTGGTCGAAGGGCGGAACGCTGAAAAAGATCATGTGGTGCGATGATGACGACATCAAGCCCTACTTTATCGCCGCCGGGAAAGCGTTGAGATACGGCAATCTACGCCGCCAGATGCTGGACAGCCTGGAGGACAAGCCGTTCCCGGCCCTGCCGGAGACGCTGCAAAAGAACGCATATTTTTCCTTTGGCAGCGTGGAAGACCACTACAAATACAGGAACGCGGTCATGAAGGCCTATCCCCATGGCAACTTCCCGGTTTTTGAGGGCGACGACCACATGCAGTACCAAATTCAGAATCCCCAGGGCTTCGCGGAAATGCTCCGGTCGATCATGGAGAAGAACGCCCTGCCGGAAAAGGGGAGGGCGGCCGATGTTCTGGGATAATGTGGCATGGGTGTATGACGTTTTTGCCAACGTCATCAACCGGAAAGCAAATCGGGCGCTGTGCGCGGCGGTGGAAGGGCTGATTGCCCCGGAGGACGAAGTGCTGGAATGCGCCTGTGGAACGGGGCTTCTCACCGGAGTGATGGCACCCCGGTGCAAAAGCCTTGTCGCTACGGATTTTTCGGAAAAAATGCTGAAACGGGCGGAAAAGAAGTACGGAAAATTCGGGAACGTGACATTTGAACAGGCGGATATCATGCAGCTTGCCTACCCGGACGAGCGCTTTGATGCCGTGGTGGCGGCGAATGTGATCCACCTGCTGGACAAGCCTTATCAGGCACTGCGGGAGCTTGACCGGGTGTGCAGACCCGGCGGAAGGCTCATCATTCCCACCTACATGAACCGGACGGACGCAGGCGCGACCAACAAGGTCTCGGGTGCCATCGGCAAAGCAGGGGCGAATTTCAAGCGGGAATTTACCCTGGAAACCTACAAGCGCTTCTTTGCCGACGCCGGGTACACGGACGCGAGCTATATCATGTGCAAGGGAAAAATCCCCTGCGCGGTGGCGATTATCAGGAAGAGCGAAAGAGGGAAACCGGAATGAAAAAGGGAACGGAATTGGATGAAAGCGTCATCCGGGACATCGGACACGCTTTCGGCTACTATGACTACGGCGGGGAGCATGGCCTTGCCGGCGCGTTTCCCAGTCAGGAAGCCGCGGCGATCTACATCTGCGGCTACGTGCGCATGGCGCTGAAGGCCGGAATGCTGTATACCACCGGGGAAAAACAGGAGGGCTTTATCGCCTACAAGCTCCCCGGCCAGAAGGTCGGCCTGAAAGCGTGTCTGCCATTGGCAAAGGGCTTTTTCAGCGCGATGAATCTGAAAGAGGCGCTGGGCTTTTTCAAGATCATGGCAAAGGGCAGCCCCGGGCTGGACGATCAGTTCAAGAAGGCGAAAAAGCCCTATATTTTCGTCGGTATGGTCTGCGTGCGGGAAGCATATCAGGGGCAGGGATTCATGCGGAAGGTTCTGGATATCGCTTTTGCCGAGGGCGACCGGCTGGGCGTGCCGGTGATTCTGGACACCGACGCAAGATCCAAGTGTGACAAATACGTCCATCTCGGCATGGAGGTGGCCGGAACGCGGAGCTTCGGCGAACATGGCGTATTGTATGATTTGATTCGATATCCGGCGTCGAAAGCCGGGGATACAGTGGAGGGGTGCTGAATGAAGTATGCAGGAATGCCCATGGGTATGTGGGCGCTGTTTGCGAAATCTTTTCGCAAACAACTGACCGTCGTATTTGGCTACGATGCGGCCACAGCGAAGGAAATCGAGAAAAAGGCGAAGCCAAAATACAAGGAGATCATCCGGAATCTGCCGGAATTTGAGAAGGAAGACCGGTTCAAAATGAACATCGTGAACTGCGCTATGCTTGGCGCGTTCGTTCTCGCCATGCCGGAGCGCCCGGAGGTGGAGCCGCTGACAAAATACTACGCGGACGCCATGATGACGAAGCCCATGGCCTGGTTCTGCCGCAAGAGCGGCAAGAAGAAGTTCACCGAACAGGACATCGCCGGAATGAAGGCCACTGCCGCCCTGAAAGCCGCCGACCGCAACCCCTATTCCTGGAACATGGAGTACCTGGAATACCCGGACGGAAGCGGCTACGAGGGACGCTTTACGAAATGCGGCATCTGCGAGCTGATGAAAAAGATGGGACTTTACGACCTGACGCCCGCCATGTGCCATCTGGACTACACCATGAGCGAAGCGGGCGGCACGACGGACTTTGTGCGAGAATACACACTGGCCTCCGGCGGCCCCTACTGTGACTGCGGGTATAGGAGGAAAAAGGCATGAGTGATTTCAACGACATTGGAATTTCCCGACAGCTGGATTGGCCGCGCATTACGCATTTGTTTCGCGTAGGGCTGTTCGGCGCTATATTGACACTCGTCGGGGACATGCTTCTGGGCTGGGGTGTGGAGGACGAAACGCTAACAGGTATTTCCCGGATGCTCTCCGCCTATACCGACCTCTCTGACGGCGGCATCTTCGCTGCGGCCATGCTGGGGCTTTTCGGCATCACCATTGAGGGGCTGTGCTATTTTGGCATCTACCGTTTGATGGCGGAGCGCGCCCCTGCATATGCCCACCGCTACCGGGCGGGGATTTTTGGCTATGTGATCTTTGGCGGCTGCGGCTTCCATGTGCCGGTGTGCGCAATGGTGTTTCTGACGAAGTACGGGCTTGCGGAAGCGCTTGTGCTGAAATACGCGGCGTATTTTGTACTGCCCGCTTTCGCCTTGTTCTGGGTGTTCTTTGCCGTGTTGGAGGTCACGCAGATTCAGGTGTTTGCAAAGGGACTGACACCCTATCCGAAGTGGTGCTGGGTGTTTTCGCTGCCTGTTGGCATGGCGGCGGCCATGCTGTTGAATGTGTTCGGCAACCAGCCGTGGGTTAATGCGATCACCTGCGCATGGATCAGCGTGGGAAATATCTGGATGTTCGGCGGGCTGCTCGCTGTGGCGAAGCGGATGAAAATCAACTGAGAGGGCTGTCCGGCACTCAAATTATCGCTGAAATACCGCTATCTGCGGACGTAAAAGGAGTAGGGTTATGAAGTTATATTCTGAGAAAATAAATGATTTTGCAGCGAAATATCCCAGCCAGACCGTGACGGTGGACGGCGCGGTGTTCCGCTACATTCTGAGCGGCAATGACGCCGGAAGAACGCTTGTCTTCCTGAACGGCGGCATGAACACGCTGGAAATGTGGATGGACTATGTGGACGACCTGTCTCAGAACGACCAGGTTTTGCTGTTTGACTATCCCCAGCAGCTGCCCACCAATCAGGCGCTGGTGACGGGGATGCACGCCTTTTTCAAAAAGCTGGGCATCGAAAAGCCCATTTTCGTGGGCGCAAGCGGCGGCGGTATGATCGCGCAGATCTACGTCCAGAAGTATCCGGGACAGACCGGCGGGCTGATCCTGATTTCCACCGGCGGCATGGACGCAAATACCATCAAAAGCCTGAAAAAGCAATACCGCTTCGCGCCGCTCATGCTGTGGTACATGAAGCGCTGCAATTACGAAAAGCTCAAGCCCACTCTCATCAAAGCCGGTATGGGGCATCTCCGCAATGAGAGCAAGGAAGAAGTTGCCTATGCACGGGATATGTTTGAGACGATATTCAAGGACTTCAAGCAGGAAAAGGACGTGCATATTTCCGGACTGCTTGCCGACTTTATGAACCAGAAGCCGGTGACGGAGGCGGATTTTGCGTCCCTGGAGGGCAAAATTCTGCTGATTCTCCCTGATCAGGACTTTTTCTCCGGCAAGATGCAGGAAGACCTGATCAAGCTGATGCATAACCCGAAAATTTCCTACGTTTCCGGAGGGCATCTGTCCACCGTGCTGAAAACGGGGGACTACATCCTGACAATTCAGGAATTCCTCGGCCAGATCGGGTGACGGTGATGAAAAGAGCCTATGCCAAATCCCAGTACGGGAAGCCCTGCGAAGCGTATTGCCGGGAGGCATATTTTGACGAAGCTGACGGGATTTTCCGGCGCACCGAGGCGTATTATCTGGATTTTCTGAAGGACATGCCGGATCTTGGCGAAAACATGATGGCGAAAAACATGCTGGACTGGTTCACCATTCTGGCCTTTTATGAAGCGACCGACCATCGGCTGGACGGCGAAACCTTCCTGAAAATCAAGCGCCGGGAAGTGGACAGAATGAAATTTCTCGGAAAGCTGGTGGACGGCAATAAGGCAAAGTGGCCGTACAAGCTGTTTGAAAATATGTACACCAAGTACAACCGGACACTGGCGGAGCATCAGGCGAAGGGCGAATGGCTGGACACCTGGAAGGTGGAGATCAATCCCGACCACCGCACCGAGGGCTTCTGCTTCCACCTGGTGGGATGCCCCATCGCCAAGCACGCGAAGGAACACGGCTACGGGGAACTTCTGCCCTACTTATGTCGGACGGATCACTATCTGGCGGAAGTCATGCACGCGCGCCTGATCCGCACCCAGACCGAAGCCTTGGGCGGCGACTGCTGCGACTACTGGTACGTGGGGGACAAAAGCCCGGTGCTGGAGAATTACAGGGACTTGCAGGAAATTTGAATTTCCCGGCGGTCAAAGCTTCTAAAAAGCGTGAGAGGACATGTGAAATGAAATACAACGGCTTTTATTTTTGGATGTTCAAAAGTCCCATGAAGAAGTTCCTGGCGGAGAAATACGACAAAAAATACGCTTCCGAGGTCATGAAAAAGAGCAAGCAGGTTTACCGGAAGCTGGTGAAAAATGCGGACGACATCGGCGGCGACAATCCCATGGCCTATAACGAGCTGTTCGCTCTGGCTTTCGTCGCGCCCTATGTGGCCAGCGGCAAGAAAATTCCGCCGGAGGACGTGCAGGAGATGATGCGGCGTTCATTGTATCACATCAAGTGGTATTTTGCGAAAACCGACCTGAACACGGACAAGGGCAAGGCGGAGAACAAGAAAAGCGTCGTCAGGTATTATAAGTGGTACACGCCGGAAAAGGAAAAACAGTACCCGACCTCCTTCAAAGTGGACTTCGTGGGTCAGCCTCACGAGGGTGCGTGCTATTACCGCATCACCCGGTGTCCCATCTGCACCTACGCCCAAAAGCTGGGTGTTTCCGAGCTGATGCCGCTGTTCTGCGAGCTGGATAACGTCATGATCACGTTACAGCACGGCGTCCTGCACCGCAAGCAGACCCTCGCCGCAGGCGGGGAATACTGCGACTATTACATCACGGGGAATAAGGAATAAACGTTACTTAAAATGCCGGAACGGCCTGAATTTTCAGGCTGTTCCGGCATTTTTTACGGATGCTTTGCGGACGGCACAAGATTAGAGCCGCTTTAGAGATTACCGTGGTATGCTTACGTCAAAAAATGATATGGGACGGGAAAGAACGTGAAAAAAGGAAAAGGTTGGGGGCGCTGGCTGTTTTTGCTGCCGAATTTTCTGGGCGTGGCGGTGTTCGCCTTGATCCCCATGCTGGAGGTGCTGGTGGGGGCGTTCCGGTCGGTCATCGGCGGCAAATGGGTCGGACTGCAAAATTTTCGCACCGTGGTGGAAAACCGTGCCTTTCGTCTGGCGGCCTGGAATACGGGGCGGTTCATGGTGGCGTGTATTCCGCTGCTGCTGTGCCTGTCCCTGCTTCTGGCGCTTGGGCTGAGACGGGTCTGGGGCGGACGGCAGCTGCGGGGCGCTTTTCTGCTGCCTATGGCAGTGCCGGCCGCGTCCGTGGTGCTGGTCTGGAAGCTGCTGTTTCATCAGAACGGACTTTTGAACGCGTTTGCCCAGGGGCTTCGCCTGCAAACGGTCAACTGGATGGGGTCTGACGCTTCCTTCTGGATGCTGGTCATCAGCTATTTGTGGAAGAATCTGGGCTACACGGTGGTGCTTTGGACGGCGGCGCTGGGGGCAGTCCCCGACAGCATTTACGAAGCGGCGCGGGTGGACGGCGCAAGCGACGTGCAGAGCTTTTTCTACATGACCCTGCCCAATCTGAAGGGCTACGCCTATTCCATCGGCGTGCTGTCGCTGCTGAATTCCTTCAAGGTGTTCCGGGAGGCGTGGCTCGTGGCGGGGGACTACCCCCAGGAGCGGATGTATTTGGTGCAGCACCTCTACAATAACTGGTTCCGTGACCTGGACTATGACAAAATCGCCGCCGCTTCCGTGATGGTAAGCGCGGTGGTGTTTGGGCTGATCGCGCTGCTGCGGCGCAGCTGGAGGGAAGAGAAGTAGAAATGAAGAAAATCATCCTGTTTTTGCTTCTGGCGTTGGTGGCGGCGTGTTTGCTTTTGCCGATTTGGATCGCCGTGACCGGAACGTTTTCGGCGTCCTGGGAGTTAAAGGAAAATCTGCGCCCCGTTCTGGCAGACGGCGAGGGCTTCGCCCGGTGGACGGCGCTGCCCCGAAGCCCAACGCTTCGCTCCCTGGTGCAGGTGCTGCTGGATACTCCGTCCTTTTTCCCCATGTTCTGGAATTCCGTTGCCATTGCCGTGGGAACGCTGCTGGGGCAGTTCCTTTTTGCGGTTCCCGCAGGCTGGGCGCTGGCAAAGCTGCATTTGCCGGGGGAAAAGCAGCTGGGCGGGCTGTATATGGTGCTGATGCTGCTGCCCTTTCAGGTGCTGATGTACCCGGAGTATCTGGTGCTGCGGGCGCTGGGGCTGTTGAACACCCTCTGGGCGGTGATTTTACCGGGGATTTTCTCTGCTTATCCGGTGTTTCTGCTGAGCCGCTTTTTCCACGCCGTGCCGGAGGAAGTGCTGGAAGCGGCGCGGCTGGACGGGGCGGGGGAGTGGCAGATATTCCGCTATATCGGCTTGCCCATGGGCTTGCCGGGGCTTCTGAGCGTGGGCATTCTCAGCTTTCTGGATATCTGGAATCTGATCGAGCAGCCCATGACGTTTTTGAAGGATCGCTCGCTGTGGCCGCTGTCCCTGTTCTTGCCGGAGACGACCTTGTCCGATGCCGGACTGGGGTTTGCATCGGCGTTTCTGATGCTCATTCCGGCGCTGCTGCTGTTCGGGCTGTGTCAGGATGACTTGGAGCAGGGAATTGCCTTGCCGGGAGGAAAAGAATGATGAAAAAGGAAACATTACTCAAGGCCGTGGGGATTTTCTTCGGCGTGATGGTGCTGTTTACGCTGCTGTCCCGAGCCGTGTATCAGGGCGGAACGGCGGCGGTGCGGACGGCGCTGCCCACAAAAGGAACCGTCGATCATTCCGTTCGCGTGACGGGAAAAACCGCCCAGAATCAGGATATCGCGGTCATCACCCAGCCCGGACTGCGGGTCGGCGCGGTGATGGCGTCGGAAGGGCAGCAGGTCAAGGCGGGGGATGTGCTGTTTCTGCTGGATATGGACTATCTGGAAGAAAAGATCACGACCCAGACCCAGGAGCTTCGCAAGCAGCAGCTGACCGTGCAGGACGCCTGGAGCCAGAACAGCGCCATGGCGCAGCAGCGGGAGAACGCCAAATCCCAGGCGGAGGAAAATTACGACGCGGCGGTATCCGGCGCGGATAAAAAGCTGTCTCAGGCGCAGACGGCGATGGACAACGCCCAGAAGGCGCTGGACGATTACTACGCCGGCGTCTCCGGGGATGCGGAGCAGAAAGCAAAACTGAAACAGGCCTGTCAGGAGGCGGAGGCCGCCGTCACCCAGGCACAGAGCGAATTGACTGCCCTGGAACAAGAGTGCCAGACGGCCATCGGGCAGGCCATCGATCAGGCGAACACTGGCGAGGATCCCCTGACCCCGGAGGAACAGGAAGCCATCCGGCAGCAGGTGGAGGCGGAATACGCGCCCCGTATCCAGACCGCCCAGCAGAAGCTCTCCGATGCCCAGACGGCGGCAGCCCAGGCGCGGCAGGCGCTGGACAGCTATACCCCCGGCACCCGCCCCACGGAGCAGGAGCTTCTGGTCGCATTGGAGCGGGCGAAGCAGACCTATGAGCAGGCGTCGGAGGAGTTAGACGATGCAATCAGAACCTACGGGCAGGCGGTGCAGACGGCATCCCTCCCAAACGGCAGCAGCAACAGCGCCCAGATTGGCCAGATCACCTATGACCAGATGGCGGCGGAGCTTGAGAAGCTGGAAGCCCTCCGGGACGGGGAGGGGAAAGTCCTCGCGCCCGCGGACGGCGTCGTCACGGCCTGTTATGTCCGCACAGGCCAGATGACGTCGGATACCACGGCGCTATTGCTGGCGGACACCAGTCAGGGCTGGAAGTTCACGGCGGAGCTGACCCAGGAGCAGAGCAAGTACATCGGCACCGGCGATCAGGTGACGCTGCGGCTGGAAAGCACCGGGAAGGAATATGAGGATTTGCCGGTGATTGCCTTTTCCCCCAAGGAATCGGGAGCGACGGTCACGGTATCCGTTCCCTCGGCGGAAATTCCCCTGGGCGCCGGGATGGAGCTGAGCTTCACGCGGAAATCTCAAGGCTACGCCTGCTGTGTTCCCCTGACGGCGCTCCACATGGATGCCCGGAACCAGCCCTACATCCTGACGGTGGAAACCGTGAACACGGTGCTTGGAAAGCAGACCCAGGCGGTGAAAGTCATGGTGACGGTGCTGGATAAAAACGACACGACGGCGGCGCTGGAAGCGGGGGGGCTGGGAGATAAGCCGGTCATCGTCAGCGCCGACCGGGCGGTGGACAGCGGAAGCCGGGTGCGGGTGGAATGAAACGAATTTTCTGGGTGCTGGCGGCGGCACTTTACGCCGCCTCGCTGTTGTTTGCCCACACGGCGGAACAGAAGGGAAACGGGATTTATCTGCTTCTGGACAGGGGAGTCACGGCGGCGGAAGTGGCGGAGATTTCCCGGCGGGAGCAGGAAATGGAAGACCCTCTGGGCTTCTGCTTCTACGCCGTTTCCGAGGACGCAACTTTGCGCTGCCAGGACACGGGACGAACGGCGCAGGTGACGGTTGTCTCGCTGTACGGCAACGGCGGGCTGCTGGGGGCGGAAGCCCTTTCCTGGCAGGAGGGATGCCTGCTGGACAAGCAGACGGCGCAAACTCTGTTCGGTACCGATCGTCTGGGTGTGCAGGAGGTTTTGATGGAAGGGAAGACCCATGCGGCGCTGGGAACTGTCCCGCTGCAAACGCCCACGGCGCTGGTTTCGGCGGGGGAGGATGCAGTTTTGGACCGCTGCATCCTCGCCGGATGGAACGAGAACGGGGTGCAGATGGCAGAACAATTTCTCCTGCGCCACAGCCTGACTGGGGAAATTCTGAATTTTTACCCGCTGCTTATTTTCACGAAAAACCTGACCTTGCTTCCATTGTGGGCGCTTCTGGTACTTGTTTGCCGCAGAGTCGGCGACAAAAGGAAACGCCTTGCGTGGCTGGCGGCACTGGTTGGCGCGGTCCTGCTGGGCAGCCGGGTGATCGTCCCGAAGGACGCCATTCCCTCCATGTGGTCGGATTTTTCCTTCTGGGGAAGCTGGTTTCAGAGCCATAGGAAAAATCTTACAGCAATCTTAATGGCAAGTTCCGGGGAATGGGCATTGCAAATGGAACTGGATATGGTAAAATCGGTTATATGTACCTTGACCGGGACGCTTGCGGCGGTCTGGGGCGGAAGGAGGGCGTGCCATGCGTCTGCTGCTCATTGAGGATGACGAAAGCCTGTGCCTGTCGCTGAGCTATCAGCTGCGGCAGGACGGATTTGAAGTGGATATTTGCCGGGACGGGGACGAGGGGATGCTCTGGGCGCGTCAGCAAGCCCATGACCTGATCATCCTTGACCGGATGCTGCCCGGAAAGGACGGACTGACGCTCCTGCGTCAGCTTCGCCGGGAGGGGATCACCACACCGGTGATTTTCCTAACCGCCCTGGGGCAGG
>CAKTKF010000004.1 GCA_934569215.1 uncultured Oscillospiraceae bacterium | reverse complement strand
TTCTCCTTCGGCGGCTGCACGACCTTGCCGGAGGGTACTGATGAGTACCGCGCCTCTATCAAGCGATTCAATTTTGAATGTATCCTAGCATTGCGCTCCCGGGTTGTCAATAGCTTTTTTACGGCATCCGGATTTTTTTGTATAATCTTCCAAAATGGAGGGCGATATCACGGCGCTGTTTCGGTAAAATCGGCATCTGTCGCCGTAAAAAGCACGTCTGTTGCCCATTCGCGGACAAACCCCGACTTGACATTTGCTGCTTCTCCCGGTAAACTGGTGCTATTAAAACTGCGGAGGAATCGGCGATGGATCACAGAGAATTGGCAGCGGAACTCTTTTTATCTGACAGCAATTGCGCCCAGGCGGTGCTGGAGGCCTTCGGCGACGTAACGGGGCTGGAAAAGAGCTTCGCGGCAAAGCTGGCGTCCTCCTTTGGCGGCGGCATGGGACGGATGCGGGAGGTCTGCGGCGCGGTCAGCGGAATGCTGATGGTGGCGGGGCTCCTGTACGGCTACGACGACCCCGGCGAGAACGACGTGAACAAAAAAGCCCATTACCGGCTGGTGCAGACCCTGGCCGGACAGTTCCGGGAGGAGATCGGCAGCATTATCTGTCGGGAAATTCTGAGCAACCCGCCCTCCGACCCCAACCCCACGCCCCGCACGGCGGAATTTTACAAAACCCGCCCCTGCGCCCGGATGGTCATGACGGCGGCGGGCATTCTAGACGGTTACATTGCGGAACACCCGGTCGCCATGCCCCCAAAAGCAGCCTTGGAACCGTCCCAACTCTCCGACAAATGGCGCGTCCGCAAGCTGGGAAGGGAGGACGTGGACGCCATCTTTGACCTGTGCCGGGGAAACGAAATTTTCTACCGATACCACCCGCCCTTTGTCACAAAGGAAAGCATTCTGGAGGACATGACAGCCCTCCCGCCCCACAAAACGGAGGCGGACAAGCACTATGTCGGCTTCTTCCGGGGGGAGACCCTGGCTGCGGTCATGGATTTGATCCTGGACTACCCGGAGAAGGGAACGGCCTTCATCGGCTTTTTTATGACGGACACCGTCCTTCAGGGGCAGGGCGTCGGTAGCGGCATCATCGCGGACTGTGCCGCCTGCCTTGCCCGCCAGGGCTATGGGAAAATACGGCTGGCAGTGGACAAAGGAAACCCGCAAAGTGCGCATTTCTGGCATAAAAACGGCTTTTCCGAAACAGGGGAGGAGATTCCCAACGATTTCTCCGCCTATCTTCCAATGGAGCGGCTGCTATGAGCGATTTTATTTACAATCAGCATGATATTCCCAAGGAGCAGTATCGCTACGGCCTGCGCGCCTCGGCGGACGTGGGCTGCGGATGGGTCGCCACCTGGAACGCGCTGTGCATTCTGGGGTACAAAACGGACATCCCGGCGTTGATTCGCTATTACGAATGGCAGCTGCCCCTGATCCACGGCAACACCGGCACCTCCTTCTGGGGGCCTGCGGTGTGCTTCCGGAAATGGGGATTTCCCGTGAAGACCGTCGTGGACACGCGGCGCTTCGACGAAGCGGCCAAAAACGCGGACGCCTGCATCCTGTTCTACCACTGGCGGAACAAATACCGCTTCGGCGCCCATTTCGTAGCGCTGCACCGCACCGAACAGGGCTTCATCGGTTATAACACCTACCGCAACTCCACCAGCGCGGACAACTACGGCGACAGCCTGGCGGAATTCCTCCGCAAACGCAAATATTTCGGCGCCGTCCTGATCGCCATTGACCGAAAACCCGCAGAAGCACCCTGCCAAAACGTAGAAAAATTAAGCGAAAATTTGTGAACATTCCACAGTTCGTTCCCCGCACCCCCGGGGCGGCCTTGACAAGCCCCCCGGCGGCATGTATTATGAAATCGTATCCCCGTCTCCCCGCGGAGAAAAAACCGCTCCGCGCGGGCGCGTTTCCGAGGGAGAGGACACTGTAAGATTCAATGAGAAGAAAGGCATGGTTCTATGAAGTTTAACGTTAAACCAAAGGGCTTGAATGTGGCGATCGCCATATTATCCGTGGTGGCGGCAGTCTGCGTCGTCCTGTGCGTGCTGACATTCACCACCGACCTGTTCACCCCCCAGACCGACTGGGCTGACCTCGTTCTCTACGAAGGCCCCAAGCCGGTACCCGCTTCCACCGTCGCCGCCATGAAGGTGGACGGCAACGAGCTGTTCGTATACGACACCGCCGTGAATAACACCCACACCTGGGTGAGCAACTACAAGCCCTCCCTTTCCAAAGCGCCGGTAACCTCCTTCGACTTTGAGGGCGCGCCGGTGACCATGGAGATTACCGTCACCGGCCAGACGGAGCTTGGCGACGTGGTAGTGCGCCCCCTGGCCAAGGGCATCGTCCCCACGGTGACGGGCAATGTAATTTCCTTCTCTATCGCCGAGCCGGACGTTTACACCGTAGAGTGGGGCGGCAGCGCCATGAACGCCATGCACATTTTTGCCAACGCCATCGACCGTGACGCCCCCACGGAAAGCACGGACACGGTGAAGTACATCGGCCCCGGCGCATGGAGCATCGACACCATGATGCTCACCGACGGCATGGAGGTATACATTTCCGGCGGCGCGATCATTCGGGGAACCGTCATAGGCAATAAGGTGACCGGTGCGAAGATCAGCGGCCACGGCATTATCGACGGTTCCTATAATGAAAGCTGGATGCTGGCCGGGCGCACGGCCTACGTCCCCCTCAGCCTGAGCAACTGCAAGGACATCACCGTCAGCGGCATCGCCTTTTTAGACCCCAACGCCTGGTGCGTCAATATCTATGACTGCGATCAAGTCAGCGTGGACGGGGTCAAGATCATCACCGCCCGCCCCAACGGCGACGGCATCACCATCCAGTCCAGCCGGGACATTACGGTTTCCAACAGCTTTGTCCGCTCCTGGGACGACAGCCTGGTGGTCAAGAACTACTCCACCAACAAAGGCACCGACAGCGCCAACATCTGCTTCGATAACTGCCAGGTCTGGACGGACTTGGCGCAGTCCATGGAAGTGGGCTACGAGACCAACAAGGGCGGCAAGCTGAACCCCACCATTCAGAACGTCACCTTCCGGAACATCACCGTCCTGCACAATTTCCACAAGCCCGTCATGAGCATCCACAACGCCGACGACGCCGCCGTCTCGGCCATCCGCTATGAAAATATTATTGTGGAGGACGCCTCCATGGGCAAGGGCGACGCCGGCGAGAATGCCCAGCTCATCGACATCACCATCGCCAGCAGCAGCTGGTCAAGCTCGAAAAAGCGGGGAACCGTGGATGACGTGACCTTTGACGGCATCTACGTCCTGGGCGGAGACGACACCATCGACTTCATCGAAGGCAATTTCTGCCCCATCAACATCCGGGGCTACGACGACGAACACAAATGCACCAACATCACGGTGAACAACCTGTTTATCTGGGACGAGGGGGTCACGGACGAAAACGTGACGGACAACCCCAGCACCTCCCTGGATAAATTCACGGACAACATTCACTTCACGGTGGACAAAGCGTTGCCGGAGACCGTCACGGCATTGCTGCGGAGCGAAAAATAGGAAAGGATGGCACATTTATGAGCAAAAACGAGAAAAACTGGGGGATCCTTGTGATCCTGTGTGTCGTTATCATCACCGCCGTGAGCCTTACCGTCCGTAGGATCACGGTCAGCCGCCATTCCGACGCCCCCAACCCCAACGTCACCCTGGTGACCGCCCCCGAGCAGACGGATTTTGAGGAGCATCCCGAGTGGACAGTCCCGGAGACCGAACCCATTGACTATGGCGAAAACATCGCCCTGGAAAAAGCCGTCCGTCAGAACGGCCAGACCCAGATTTACAATTGCCGCAACGTCAACGACGGCGACCGCTTCACCTACTGGGAGGGCGCGGCGGACGCATACCCCAACGAAGTCACCATCGACATGGAGCAGCCCACGGAAATGACCGGCGCGCGGATTCTGCTGAACTCCCGCCAGATTTGGGGCGCGCGCACCCAGGAGGTGGAAGTCCTCATCAGCGACGACGGCGAGAATTTCACCACCGTCTATGAAAAAACCACCCTGTCCTTTGACCCCATGGCGGACAACAGCGTCTACATGCCCTTCCCGGAAACGGTAACGGGGCAGTACATTCAGTTCCGCTTCTATTCCAACTCCGGCGCGTCGGCAGGCCAGGCGGCGGAGATCGAGGTATACGGGGCAAAATGACGGATCCGAAAATGGACAGCGGTGAAGTAAAAGCGCTGCTGAAATCCCTGGGCGCGGATTTGTGCGGGATTGCCGATGCGGAGCGCTTCCGGGAAGCGCCGGAGGGGTACCATCCCCGGGACGTTATGCCGGGGTGCCGGTCGGTGATCGTATTCGCGTGCCGCTTCCCGGTGGGGGCGCTGCTGTGCAGCTCTCACGCGCCTTACACCAAAGTGCGGAACTCCATAACGGCAAAAATGGACGCCATTGCCCTGGATTCCTGCATCGAAATGGAAAAGCGAGGGATGGTCTGCGCGCCGATCCCCACCAATGAAGCCGAATACGACCCCCGGACAGGGCGCTCCCGCTGCATCATTTCCCTGAAGCACGCGGCGCAGGCGGCGGGACTTGGCACCATCGGGCGGCATTCCCTGTTGATCACGCCGGAATTTGGCAGCATGGTCTGGCTGGGCGGCGTTCTGTGCATGCAGAGGCTGGAGCCGGATGCAGTCAAAGCGCCGATCTGCAACGGCTGCGGACTGTGCGTGGAGGCGTGTCCGATCCACGCGCTGGAGAATCCGGAAATGAACCAGCAGGGCTGCTGGAATTATGCCTTTGGCGAAGACCCCGTGAGCAAAAGCTGGCGCATCGCGTGCCACAGATGCAGGGATGCCTGCCCATATAATCTTGGCACGGAGAATGCATTCGCGGCGCAGGCTGGATCTGCCTGATTTTTCCTCAAAAGCCGCTGCATTGCTTTTCCTTGCTGTATTTTGCGTTTTCTTGTTGACAAATGGGGACGTTAAACGTAAAATGTTCTAAAGAGAAGTCTGATTTTACGCTGTTTTGGGGGATCACCATGGTAACGATTGAAGATATCGCAAGAGAGGCCGGCGTCAGCACCACCACGGTCAGCAACGTCATTCACGGCCGCACCAATAAAGTCTCGGCGAACACGGTGGACATCATCACGGAGATCATCCGGGAGCGCGGCTACGTCCCCAACCTGTCCGCCCGGGCGATCAAGACCCGTTCTACGAAGGTAGTGGCGCTGATCAACCACCTGGAATCCCAGGATCAGGAAAAGTTCATGTCCGATCCGTTCTTCATGGACTTGACCAGCGCTGTGGAAAAGAGCCTGCGGGAGCAGGGGTATTTTCTCATGATCCGGGCAATCTCCGAGAGCGACCAGCTGCTGGCCTTCCTGCGCAACTGGAACGTGGAGGGCGTGTTCATGCCCGGTCTGTTCGAGTCGGAGCCGTTTTACCACACCCTGCGGGAGCTGGACATGCCCGTGGTGCTGACCGACAGCTACATTTCCGACCTGGGGAATATGGTGAACATCGGCCTTGCGGATTTTGAGGGCGCACGGCTCGCCATCCAGCACCTGATCGAGAACGGCCACAAGCGCATCGTCTTCGCCAGCCCCGCCATCAAGGTCGGCGGCGTTGTGGAGCAGCGTCTGCTGGGCTATAAGGCGGCGCTGGAAGCGAACGGCCTGCCCTTTGACCCGTCTCTGGTCTACGAGTGTGAATTCTCCACCACGAAGATGATGGAGCAGGGCGCACGGCTGGCAAAGCGGGAGGATATCACCGCCGTATTCGCCACCGCCGATCTGCTGGCAGCGGGCATCATGTCGGGACTACAGCAGGCGGGGCGGATGGTTCCCCGGGACATTTCCGTTGTGGGCTTCGACGACATCAATTGGAGCCGCATGACCATGCCCATGCTGACCACCGTGCGTCAGGAGGCCATGAAGAAAGGCCGCATGGCGGCGGAGTGTATGCTCAAGCTCCTGGCAGGGGAGCCGGTGGGCGTCCACAACCGCATCCTGCCGGTGCAGCTGGTCTGCCGGGACAGCGTCCGCAGGATCGGATGACCGTAATTCATAGCTGTCAAACGGCCGGGGCAGGGAAGACTGCCCCGGCCGTTTGTGAGTTTCCACCAAAAATGAGACCGGAAATATGTATAATCTCCCAATTTACAAATGTCGAACTTTTTGCTATCATATGGTTAAACGATAAACCAACGGATTGCATAGAAAGTTTCTTCAGCTTCTTTCATGTTATGTGTGGTTTAACGTAAAACTAATTTGAAGAAAGTAGGATGAAACATGAAGAAGATCAAGCTCCTGAGCCTGGTTCTGGCGCTGGTCATGGTTCTCGGCCTGTTCGCCGGCTGCGGCAACAAGACCGTAGACGAGACCAAGGCTCCCGCTGCTACCACCGCTGACGTCGCTGCCGACGACACCACCGCGGCACCCGCTGCCGAGTCCGGTTCCATCACCCTGGGCATCTGGCCTGAGGACACCCAGACCGAAGCCATCGCTGTTCACGAGAACACCTACGTTCCCGCGTTCAACGCTCTGCATCCCAATGTAGAAGCCATCCCCGCTTACTACAAGTACTCCCCCGATACTTACGTTGCTCTGGCTTCCGCCGGCAATGCACCCACCGTGTTCGAGTCCTGGTACACCGAGCCTGAAAAGCTGATCCGCAACGGTCTGGTCAAGGACATCACCGACATTCTGGAAGAGAAGGGCTGGCTGGACTCCATGAGCCCCGCTATCCGCGATCTGCTGTCCGACGAGGACGGCCGCGTCTACGGCGTTCCCCGTGATGCTTACTCCCTGGGCCTGATGATCAACATTCCTCTGTTCGAGCAGGCCGGCCTGGTCAACGAGGACGGCTCCGTCAAGTACCCCACCACTTGGGAAGAAGTTTACGAGTACTCCAAGATCATCCGCGAGAAGACCGGCGTTGCTGGATTCTGCATGCAGGCTTCCGACGGTGGCGGCGGCTGGCACTGGTCCAATATCGCCTGGAACTTCGGCGCCAACCTGGTCATCACCAACGATGACGGCTCCTACACCTCCAACCTGAACACCCCCGAAGCCATTGCCGCTATGGAGTGGGTTCAGAAGATGGTCGCTGACAAGTGCGTCACCGACGATCCTACCCAGGAAAACTGGGGTACCGGCTTTGACCGCATCGGCACCAGCACTGCCGCTATGTACATCGCTGCCAACGACGCTGTGGATCAGCCCAGCTACCGCGGCATGAAGGCCGACGAGTTCTTCCTCGCTCCCATGCCTGCCGGCCCCGGCGGCCACTACACCCTGATGGGCGGCACTCCCTACTTCTTCTCCCCCGACGCTACCGACGACGAAGTCCGTTGGGCACTGGATTACCTGGAGATCATGGGCAAGTCCCCTGAAGTCACCGAAGCCGCCAAGGAAGGCTGGATCGCTGACGCACAGTACCGTGCCGACAACTCCATCCCCGTCATCCCCAGCTTCCCCGCTTGGGTCGGCGCTGTTGTTGACGAGCAGAACAAGGTCGTCGAAGAGTATAGCAATGTTGACATGAACCTGTGGAATCCCTACTTCGAGTTCTCCAAGGAAGCGGGCGCTCTGCGCACTGAGGAGCCTGGCGACACCCAGACCATGTACACCATTCTCAACGGCGTTCTGCAGGCCATCTGCGCGGATCCCGCCGGTGTTGACATCCCCGCTCTGATGGAGCAGGCCAATGCCGACTACCAGGCTGTCCTGGATGCCATGTAAGTCTTGCGCTTTTTGAATCCATATAGTAAAATGTAACCATGGGAGCCGCCGCGTATGCGGCGGCTTCTTGGGGTATATCTGAGAGACTTCCAAAGAAACGCCCTTTGCGTTTCTCAGATATATCCCAAACAAGAAACTGCGTAAGCGAGAGGTGACTTCTGAAATGTTAAAAGAAAAGAACGCTGTTCGTCTGTCAAACAAGAAGGCAACGATCCGCCGCGACCTGGTCGCGTGGCTGCTGATGGTTCCGAGCCTCCTGCTGTTTGCCTTTTTCGTGTGGGGGCCGCTGCTGGATACCGTGCGGATGTCCTTCTACGAGACGAAGGGCATGAACCTGGGAAAATTTGTGGGCTTCGCAAACTATAAGAAGCTCCTTGTCCAGCCCGCCTACAAGATTGCCTGGGTCAATACCGTCAAGTATACGGTCTGCTCTCTGTTCGTCGGTCTTTGCGTGCCGGTCATCATTGCGGCGCTCATCACCGAGGTCAGCCATTTCCGGGGCTTCTTCCGGGTGGCGGCCTACTATCCCAATGTGATCCCTTCCATCGCGGCGGTTATGATCTTCACCTTCTTCTTCGGAACCGGCAACAGCGGCGTTCTGAACATCCTGCTTGCCAAGATCGGCGTCGGCCCGGTGAACTTCCTGACCAATGAGAAATGGGTCATCTTCTGGATCGTGGTGGCCATGACCTGGAAGGCGGCGGGCAGCACGGCGCTGGTGTACATGTCCAGCATCTCCGGCATTTCTCCGGAGCTGTATGAGGCTGCCACCATCGACGGCGCATCTCCCATCCGCCGCTTCTTCTCCATCACCATGCCCACCATTCTGAAAACCGGAAAGACCATGCTGATTCTCCAGATCCTGGCCGTGTTCCAGATCCTCTACGAGCCGATGCTGATGACCAACGGCGGCCCCAACAACGCCAGTATCTCCATCATGGAGCTGGTGTACGACCTGGCCTTCAAGCAGATGAAGTTCTCCCAGGCGGCAGCCCTGTCCGTGGAGGTCTGCATCATTCTGATTTTCCTGACCGTCATTTACTACGCCATCGTCAACAGCGCGGATAAGGAATGAGGAGGAACGACTATGCGCTTTTTCGGTAATTATCAGGGAAAAGAAGACGGTTCCATCCGCTTCTATGACGTAAAATCCAAGAAGACGAAGTTCTGGCTGGTCATGATCTACATTGCCTGCTTCGCCATTGCGCTGATCGCGCTGTACCCGGTGTTCTGGCTGATTTGCAGCTCGCTGAAAAACCTGACGGAGTACCTCAGCACCACCCAGATCCTGCCCAAAGACCCTGACTGGGCGGGCTGGATCAAGACCTGGAACGACTTCGGCTTTACAAAATACTACATCAATTCCGGCATTGCAGTGGCCGGCGGCGTTCTGTGCGCCATTTTCTTCAACGGCCTGATGGCCTACGTGCTGGCCGTCCTGAAGCCCAAGGGACACAAGATCGTCCTGGCGCTGGTCATGTGGTGCCTGCTCATTCCGCCTACCACCAGCTTCGTTGCCCTGTTCGTGAACATCAAGAAGATCGGCCTGACGGGCAGCTTTGTGCCGCTGTGGCTGACCATGGGCGCCAACGCCTACTGGGTCATTCTGTTCAAGAACTATTTTGAAAGCCTGCCCAAGGACTACATCGATGCGGCGCGGATCGACGGTTGCGGCACCTTCGGCGTCTTCACCCGCATCGTGCTGCCTCTGTCCAAGCCCATCATCGTGGTGGTGGCCATCTTCGCCATTACCGCCGCATGGAGTGACTTCCTGATGCCCTTCCTGCTGCTCAGCGGCACCGACAAGGAGACCGTCATGGTCAAGCTCTACTCCTTCCAGACATCTATCAAAACAAACCAGATCGACATAATCCGCGCGGTGCTGTATTCCATCATCCCGCCTACCATTCTCTTTGCGGTGTTCCAGAAGCAGATCATGGGCGGCGTTATGTCGGGAGGAATCAAAGGATAATATATGGGAAAATTTGCTGATCGTTATTTTCAAATCCACCCCTGGGTCGTTGCGGAGGACGGGTTCGACCCGAAGCACAGCCAGGCGGCGGAGTCTATCTTCTCCCTCGGCAACGAGTATACCGGCCTTCGCGGCTATTTTGACGAGGGCTATTCCGGCAAGAGCCTGGTTGGCAGCTATCTGAACGGCGTCTACGAGCGCCGGATGCTGCAAAAGTCCGGCTACAAGGGAATGCTGTCTTTTACCGAGTTCATGGTGAACACCGTGGACTGGGTCTACACCCGCATCACCTGCAACGGCGAGACGCTGGACCTGGCGAAAAGCCGTTTCTCGGACTTTCACCGGGTGCTTGACCTGCGCACCGGCATCCTGAGAAGAAGCTTTTTGTGGCACGTGGACGATAAGACCACGGTAGAGGTCGCCTTCGAGCGCTTTACCTCCATGGAAAAAGAGCAGTTCGTCGGCCAGAAGGTCACCGTCAAAGCCGTCACCGGTACTGCCGACGTGACCCTCCGCGCCGGCCTGGACTTTACCCGTCCCCACGTCAGCACGGAAGCGCCTATGTTCGAGACGGAAATGGCAGGCGCGGACGGCAATCAGTGCCGCATCCTCGCTGCTACCAAGACCACAAAGCAGCAGGTCTATGCCGCGGCTTCCTTCCGCGGCCTGCCCGGCACCCCCTGGCAGGAGGAAGCGGGCATCGCTTCCAATGGCTTCCATGTAGAGCTGCATCCCGGTCAGTCCGCCAAGCTGGAGCGCGTGGTGGTTCTGCTCACCGGAAAGAACGCCGCCGAGCAGGAGACCCTGCCTCAGAGAATTGCCGAAGCAAACGCCGCTTTGGCGCAGACGGATTACGAGACCCTGAAAGGGGAGTCCGCCGCCTGGTGGGAGAATCAGTGGAAGGTTTCCGACATTGAGATCTGCGGCGACGAAGTGAACCAGCAGGGCATCCGCTTCTGCATTTTCCAGCTGCACCAGACCCTCCACACCGCCAAATACGGCGCGGTGTTCGGGGCAAAGGGACTCACCGGCGAAGCCTACAACGGCAACACCTTCTGGGACAGCGAGGTTTGCTGCCTGCCCTTCTACCTGTTCAATAATCCCCAGGCAGCAAAAAGCTTCCTGAAATTCCGCTATGACACCTTGCCGGAAGCCAAAGAGCGCGCCGCGGCGCTGGACTGCAAGGGCGCGTTCTATCCCATCGCCACCATCAGCGGCCGGGAATGCTGCGACCTGTGGCAGCACGCGAGCTTGCAGCTGCAAGCCTCCACCGGCGTTGCCTACGGCCTGTGGAACTACGTCCACCAGACCGGGGACACGGAGTTCCTGTATACCTGCGGCGCGGAAATGCTGGTGGAGATCAGCCGGATGCTGGCCTCCCGGGGCGACTTCGACCCCGTGACCGGTAAGTACGGCTACTACTGCGTCATGGGTCCCGACGAATTCCAGATGATGGTTCATCACAACGCCTACACTAACTTCATGGGTCAGAAGACCCTGCGCTACACCCTGGAAACCTTGGCGCAGATGGACGAAGCTTCTTTGGCGAAGCTGAACGTCACACCTGAGGAAATGGCCGACTGGAAGCACAAGGCCGACAGCATGTACATCCCCTACGACGAGGGTACCAAGCTGTTTGAGCAGCACATGGGCTACTTCCACCTGCCGGAGCTGGACATCGCCGCCATCCCCGCTGATCAGTTCCCCCTGTACTCCCACTGGTCGTATGAGCGGATCTACCGCAACAGCATGATCAAGCAGCCGGATGTTCTGATGTTCATGGTGCTCTACGGCTCCGAGTTTACCCAGGAGCAGCTGGCCGCCAACTACGACTTCTACGAACCCCGCTGCATCCACGAGAGCAGCCTGTCCCCGTCCATCCATTCCATCCTGGCCTGCCGCTTGGGTCGTATGCAGAAGGCGGAGGATTACTTCGGCTTTGCCACCCGCATGGACTTGGACGACTACAACCGCAACACCTGCGAGGGTCTGCACACCACGTCCATTGCCGGTGCCTGGATGAACATTGTCTACGGCTTCGGCGGTCTGAACTGCGATGGCGAGCTGCTGAACCTGTCCCCCTGCATTCCTGCCCAGTGGAAGCAGTACAGCTTCACCATCCAGACCGGCGGAAGCGTCCTGCGGGTCACCGTGTCTCAGGAAAAGGTGACCCTGGAGCGTCTCTCCGGCGCACCCGTTACGCTGGAGCTTTACGGCAAGAAAGTGACCGTCACGGACGCACCGCTGGTGCATGTCAGGGAGGCATAACAATGGCCTGGACAATTGAACGATACGATTTTTCTCCGGAAGCGGCTGCCGATAACGGCAACCGTTTTCTGGTGGGCAACGGATATCTCGGCATTCGCGGCACCCTGGACGAGCATGGCAAGGATCAGCTGGCGGCGGTCAACCTGGCGGGCATTTACGACCGGGTAGGCGACGGCTGGCGGGAACCCCTGAACGCCCCCAATCCGCTGCACACGATTCTTTCGGTGGACGGAGAAGTGTTCGCCCTGCCGGAGAAAGAACCTCTCAGCCACACCCAGAGCCTGGACTACCGCCACGGCATTGCCTCCCGGAAAACCACCTGGCAGGCAGCCGCCGAAACCGTCACCGTGGAAAGCAGCCGCGCCGCCCACATGGGGCAGTACCACCTGATCCTCTCCCGGTACACCGTTACCGTGTCCGCCCCCATGACCGTAGAGGTCGCGGCGGACATCGACAAAAACATCTGGGAAATCTACGGCCCCCACTACAACGCCTTTGACTATCACGTCACCGGGGACACCGTTTTCTGCCTTGCGGACGTCCAGAACGGCAAGGACAAGGTAGCCGTTGGGCGGCGCTGCATCGCCGTGGGCGGTCAGGCCGTTCCGGAAGGGGAGAGTGGCTTCCGTTGCTGTGCCGCGCTGAAAGCCGGGGAATCCCTCACCCTCACCAGCGTCAGCGCCGTCTACACCACGCTGGATTGCCCGAATCCCCTTGCCGCCGTGGAAGAAGCGCTGAAAGCCGCCGATTTCGACGCTCTGCTCCGCACCCACACGGACAACTGGGAAAACATCTGGTCTGTGGGCGAGGTAGAGCTGACCGGCGACGACGTTTCCAGAGACACCCTCAACTACTCTCTCTACCACCTGAATTCCATCGCCCCCAGACACCGGGACGATTTGTCCATCCCTGCCCGAGGCTTGTCCGGACAAACCTATAAGGGCGCCATCTTCTGGGACAGCGAAATGTTCATTCTGGACTACTTCCTCTACACCCAGCCGGAGGTTGCCCGTTCCATGGTGCGCTACCGCATCGAGACCCTGCCCGGCGCTCTGGAAAAGGCCAAGAGCTACGGCTGGGAGGGCGCGTTCTACGCATGGGAAAGCCAGGAGGGCGGCTACGACGGCTGCTCGGACTACAATGTCACCGACGTATTCACCGGAAGACCCATGCGCACCTTCTTCAAGGACAAGCAGGTGCATATTTCCTCCGCCGTAGCCAGAGCCATCATGCAGTATGTCGCCGTCACCGGGGACACCAAGCTGCTGGCCGAGGGCGGCGCGCGCACCGTGCTGGAATGCGCCCGGTTCTATTACTCCCTGCTCCTGAAACGCGCCACCTCCGACCGGTGGGAGATCCACGACGTCATCGGTCCGGACGAGTACCACGAGCGGGTGAACAACAACGCCTACACCAACAAAATGGCCCAGGCCACCATTTCCTGGGCATGTCAGGCAGCGAAGCTTCTGAAAGAAGCCGACCCGGAGGCTTATCGGGACTTCTGCGCCCAGACCGGCGCAGAAGATCTTCTGCCCAAGCTGGAGGACGCCTCCCGCAAGCTGTACGTCCCGTCCCCCAACAGCGACGGCGTCATCGAGCAGTTTGACGGCTACTTTGACTTAGAGGATACCTCCGTCGATACTGTGCGCAGCCGACTCCTCGACCCCAGAGAATACTGGGGCGGCGCTTACGGCGTGGCCTCCCACACCCAGGTGATCAAACAGGCGGACGTGGTGACCATGCTGGAGTTCTTCCACAATGATTACCCCCAAAGCGTCCTGAAAGCCAACTGGGACTACTACTCCCCCCGGACGGAGCATGGCTCGTCCCTGAGCGCCTGCATGTACGCATTGCTCGCCTGCCGGTGCGGCGACGCTGCCAGCGCTTACCCCTTCTTCCTGAAATCCGCCAAAGCGGACTGGGACGGCGGCGGCAAGCAGTGGGCAGGCCTCGTGTACATCGGCGGCACCCATCCCGCGGCTGCGGGCGGTGCGTGGAAGGTGCTTGCCCAGGGCTTCGCCGGCCTGGAAGTGACGGAGGATGGCGCAAAGGTCAATCCCTGCCTCCCGGAAGGCTGGGAGCGCGTTTCGTTCCGGTTCTGCGTGAAGGGTAAATGGTACCGCGCGGAACTGACCCAAGATAAAGGAGAAATTACGGCATTATGAACTACAAAGCAGTTATTTTCGATCTGGACGGTGTGATCTGTTTCACCGACCACTATCATTTCCTGGCCTGGAAAGCGCTGGCCGACTCTCTGGGCATTCCCTTCGACGAGGCGAAAAACGACCGCCTGAGAGGCGTTTCCCGGATGGCGAGTCTGGAGATCGTGCTGGAAGAATACCACGGCCCCGCCCTTTCCGACGAGGACAAGGTGCGCCTTGCGGAGAAGAAGAACGACCTCTACCGGGCGTCCCTGCAATTCATGACCCCCGCCGACTTGTCCGACGAGGTGCGCGACACCCTGAACGCCCTCCGCGCCCGGGGGATCAAGCTGGCCATCGGTTCTTCCAGTAAGAACGCGCCCCTGATTCTGGAGCGCATCGGTCTGGGCGGATACTTTGACGCCGTGTCCGACGGCAACAACATCACCCACTCCAAGCCCGATCCCGAGGTGTTCACCATGGCGGCGCAGATGCTGAATCTGCCCCCGGAGCAGTGCCTGGTGGTGGAGGACGCCCTGGCTGGCGTTCAGGCGGCAGCCGCAGGCGGCTTCCACAGCGCGGGCATCGGCCCCGCGGCCAAGAGCGGTCTTGCGACCTACCCGCTGAATACCTTCATCGACCTGCTGAAGCTGTAATTCCAAAACAGCAGCGCCCCGAAATGCTGTTATACCGCATTTCGGGGCGTTAACCTGCCCGGAAATGGCCTGCTATCGGGGTTCGTGTGTGCTATACTGAACGTCAGTTCAATCAATCGGGATTTGACAACGGCAATAAGCAAAATGGAGGAATTACCATGCGATTGGATGGGTATGGCTTATTTGTGAAAGATATGGCAAAAATGATTCGTTTTTATCGAGATGTATTAGGGTTTGAAATTAAAGAAGATGAAAACACTGACAATGTCTATTTATCAAAAGATGGAACTCTCTTTTTGCTTTATGGGAGAAACAATTTTGAAAAGCTTACAAGCAAAAAATATGAGTATCTTAAGGGAGTAAATGCACACTCTGAAATGGCGTTATATGTTGACACATATGAAGAAGTTGACTTGCAATATAAAAAAGCGATCGCCTGCGGTGCAGCTTCTTTATTAGAGCCAACTACCGAGCCTTGGGGGCAAAGAACCTGCTTTATTGCTGATCCAGAAGGAAATGTCATTGAGATTGGTTCTTGGAATAAACCATATAAAGAAAAGGATCTATAGGATCGACAAATTTCAATTTGTCGGCTCGATGTCCCACGCTCTTCTAACCGTTTTATCTCTTGACAGTAACCGCCGCAAGGCTTTTAACACGTCAACGCCCCGAAACGCGGAATGACCGTACTTCGGGGCGTTGTTCATATCTTACTATCTGCTTTGAACCTGCTTTTTCTCCGGATAAAGGCCGTAGTACCAGCTGAGGAAATTCCCGAAAATCTGGGTCTCCGCCTTTCGCCGCATGTCCACGGCGTCCTCAAGCCTGTCAAAGGAGCCGAGGTAATACGTCCTGCTTTTGAATGTGATCTGGGCGACCCATTTTTCCGACCTTGGGTTATAGTACACGCCGTTGTAGCCACTACTGTTGGTTCGGGACAGGCGGTTGCGGTTCTTTTCCAGACGCGTCACCGACGTTCCGCCGATGAACTGCATGTTCTCCATCACGGTTCTGGCTCTGAGACAGCCGCAGCTCCGGGTCTTGCCGGACAGCAGCGGCGTCTGACCGACGATGGCGGTTTTTCCGCAGTCGCACTTGCATTCCCAGCGGTGCATACCGGCGGCCTTCCCGTAGTACCCGGTGACCTCCAGATTTCCAAACCGCTGCCCGACGATATCCTTCAGCGGCAAGTCCCGCATACAGCCGCAGCTTCGCTTCGCGCCGTGCAGCAGCTGGGTGACCTCCGCCAGCGTTTCCTTTCCGCAGTCACAGCGGCACCGCCAGACGGTCGTTCCCTTCGCCGACCGCTCCCCGGTCGGTTCCAGCGCTACCAGCCGACCAAACCGCTGCCCGGACAAATCCTTCTGTCCCGGCCGCACCTTCGTGACACAGCCGCAGTCCGATACGGTGCCGCGCTGAAGGGTGCGGGTGTCCAGCCGGACGGCGCCGCCGCAGTCGCACCGGCACAGCCAGACCGTGTATCCATTTTTCCGTTCGTCGGTTTTGGAGACGACGGTAAGATTTCCCGCCCGGTAGCCGACCTCCACCCGTCCGCAATCTGATTTTTCCATGCTTTCACCCATCCTTCCCAGAAACCGGCTGCCCGCCGATTCCGCGCCGCATATCTCAGGAGAACATCAAAGTACCCCACAGCTCTGGCGTCCTCATCGCCGGAAGATGCGCTTCAAATTCTACTTAGAGTTTAACGATAAACTATACTAAGTTTAACGTTTTACTATATTCTAAACCAAAACAATAAATTTGTAAATCACCATTTTTGCGATTTTTATAACCATATTGTGCGCAATTCCCGAAGGGGTATCCTCCCAACGGCCGCCCGCATGTTATCCGGCGGACTTCTTAACAGAAACTTTCCTTTTTTCAGGAAATCCGCCGCTTGCATTCGGCGGGAAAGTGTGATATCCTTATAAAAAGGAGATGAGCCGAATGACTGTCCGGGAATCGGGTGAAATGTATCTTGAGGCCATACTGGTGCTGGCGAAGAA
>CAKTKF010000003.1 GCA_934569215.1 uncultured Oscillospiraceae bacterium | reverse complement strand
CGGATTTTCAAGTGCAACCTGTCCGTTCATAAATTGGGGTGGAAGTCTTTACAATTTGTTCACTAGAAAACGGAAAAACTCGCTATAATAAGGGGAAAGGGAAATTATAGAGATAATAGAACTGGGAGGAAAATAATCATGGCTGTTTCCGTTTTGATCGTAGAGGATGACCGCAATATTGCGGAGCTGCTGCAAATGTATCTGGAGAAGGAGGGCTACGCCGTCACCGTGGCGGCGGACGGCGGGCAGGGTCTTGCCAAATTCCGGGCCATCAAGCCCGATCTGGTGCTGCTGGACGTGATGATGCCCGTGATGGACGGCTGGTCGGTGTGCAAGGCCATCCGTGCCGAGGCACAGACCCCCATCATCATGCTCACCGCCAAGGGCGACACCGAGTCCAAGGTCATGGGCTTGAAAACCGGCGCCGACGACTATGTCACCAAGCCCTTTGAAATGAAGGAGGTTCTTGCCCGGATCGAGGCGGTGCTGCGGCGCACCTCCGGCGTGGCCGCGGAGAAGAAGGCGCGGCGGCTTGTGTTCGACAAGCTGATCATCGACATGGACGCTTTCGAGCTGACCGTAGACGGCAAGAAGGTGGATACGCCCCCCAAGGAGATGGAGCTGCTTTACTACCTTGCCTCCTCTCCCAACCGGGTCTACACCCGCAACCAGCTGCTGGACGAGGTGTGGGGCTTCGACTATTTCGGCGACTCCCGCACCGTGGACGTCCACGTGAAGCGCCTTCGCGAGAAGCTGGAGGGCGTCAGCGACCAGTGGAGCCTGAAAACCGTCTGGGGTGTCGGGTATAAATTCGAGGTGCTGTAAGCATGAAAAGTAGCTTCGGCCGCAGCTTTTTCACCGCCGCGGCGATCCTGCTGGTGGCCATGACCATTCTGGGCGCGTCCTTTCAGATAAAGGTCAACCGGTTCCTCACGGACACCACCCTCTCCGGGCTGCAGCAGAACGCGGACACCATCTCGGAGCTGGCCGCCGCCTACTTTAACAGCGGCGGGCTGTCCAACCGGACGTTTCAGCTGAACCTGACCGTGGCGTCCCAGGTGTCCGGGGCTGACGCGGTGGTCTGCGACAGCGAGGGGAATGTAGTGCTTTGCTCCGACACCCCCTCTGGCTGTGAGCATCAGGGCTTGCAGTTGAATCAGGCCTACCTGGAAAAGGTTATCCAGAACGGCGGCGACACCGCCACCGGTGTCATCAACGGCCTGTATACCGACCGCCGCTACATGGTGTCCCGCCCCATCCTGGTGGACGGCAATGCTAAGGGCATCGTGCTGGTCTCCACCCCGGCCAATGACATCACCCAGATTATGAACAAGATCTCCAACATTTTCCTCACCGCGGCACTGTTCGTGGTGCTGATCTCCGTGTTGGCGGTCACCGCCTTTGCCCGGCGGGAGAGCCGGCCGCTGAAGGAGTTGGCCAAGGCCGCCAACGCCTTCGGTCACGGGGATCTGGAAGCCCGGGTCCGTCTGGAGGACGACTGCTCCGAGGAAATGGAGGAGGTGGCCGTTGCCTTCAACAATATGGCAGTCTCCCTGCAAAAGAGCGAGTACCGGCGACAGGAGTTCGTCGCCAACGTCTCCCACGAGCTGAAAACCCCCATGACCACCATTTCCGGCTATGTGGACGGCATTCTGGACGGCACCATCCCGGAGGACAAGCGGGAGCACTACCTGCACATCGTCTCCGACGAGACCAAGCGCTTAAGCCGCCTCGTGCGCAGTATGCTGGACATCTCCCAGCTGCAAAAGGAAGGCGGCATTCCCGAGGAAAAGAAGATGCACTTTGACCTGGAGGAATGCGCCGGGCAGGTGCTGATCACCTTCGAAAAGAAGATCAACGACAAGCACCTGAACGTCAACGTGGATATGCCGGAGCATCCGGTGTACACCATGGCGAACCCGGACTACATCACCCAGGTCATCTACAATCTCATCGACAACGCCGTAAAGTTCTGCCCTGACGGGGGCAATCTGGGGCTGCGCATCAAAGAGGGCGGCAGCAAGGCCTACGTCTCCGTCTCCAACGACGGCGAGACCATCCCCCCGGACGAGCTGCCTCTGGTATTCGACCGGTTCCACAAGCTGGACAAATCCCGCTCCCAGAACCGGGACGGCTGGGGTCTGGGTCTGTACATTGTCAAAACCATCGTGTGCAGCCACGGCGAGGATATCTCCGTCAGCTCCAAGGACGGGAAAACCGAATTTACCTTCACCATGCCGCTGGTGAACTGACCTTTTCGAGGTAACCATATGGACGAACGTAAAAAATACAACCATCCCTGGGATGACAGCGTATACGGCACCGGCCGTACCGAGCCGCCGAAAAGCCATGGCGGCACCGTGGCGCTGCTGCTGATCCTGATCATCTTCCTGTGCGGCATCATCACGGTTCTGGGCATTCTCAACGTGCGGCTGTTCCAAAAGCTGAACACCCAGAGAGAAAGCGAGCAGTCCATTTCCTTCGCCACCGGCGCGGCGGCGCTGCCTATGGAAACCGCCGCATTCCCCACGGAATCCGTGGACGCCACCCTTGGGGAGGACACCCCCACCATCGACTTGCAGAAATGCCCCCAGGGCGTGGATAACGTTCCTGCCGAGGGCGCGCTGTCCCTCCAGGAGATCTACAGCCGGAACATCGACTCCGTGGTGTCCATCACCAGCACCGGTCAGAGCGCCACCTCCACCGGCACCGGCGTGATCCTGACCGAAGACGGGTACATCGTGACCAACTGCCATGTGGTGGAAAACGGCATCTCCATCACGGCGCAGCTGACCGACGGGCGGACGCTGCCCGCCATGCTGGTGGGCGCCGATTCCGTGTCCGACCTCGCGGTGCTCCACGTGGACGCGACGGGTCTGACCCCGGCGCAGTTCGGAGATTCCGGCAGCCTGCGGGTGGGCGACACCGTGGTCGCCATCGGCGACCCCCTGGGCGTCAAGTTCCGGGGTACCTACACGGACGGCATCATCTCCGGCATCGGCCGGGACATGGATATGGGCGGGCGCACCATGACCCTGATCCAGACCAACGCCGCCCTGAATTCCGGCAACTCCGGCGGCCCGCTCATTAACTGCTACGGCCAGGTCATCGGCATCAACACCATGAAGATCGGCGCGTTCACCGACTCCGCCGGTGTGGAGGGTCTAGGCTTCGCCATTCCCAGCTCCACCGTGAAGGAGGTGGCCGAGCAGCTGATCGCCCAGGGCTATGTCTCCGGCAGGCCGACCCTGGGACTGGAAGGAGAACCCCTGTCCTCCTTCGACCAGTATTATTACCGGCTTCCCGCCGGCCTGTATATCACCGGCGTTGACCGCGCCAGCGACGCCGCCGCCAAGGGCATCGAGGAGGGCGACATCCTCATCAGCATCAACGGCACCAACGTGACCACCATGGACGCCCTGAACGGCGCGGTCTACAAGCTGGACATCGGCGATACGGTGGAGGCCGTGGTTTACCGTAGCGGCAAGCAGTACCGGGTCTCCCTCACCGTCACGGAGGATAAAGGATAAAGACATCTCGCCGGCACTCCCTTCAGGAGGCCGGCAGAATCATTTGGAGGAAACAGTATGGAACCAATTTTTCAGCAGGACTTTCCCGTTCAGGACATGTGCGTCGATCGCTACGGCCGCCTGAAGCCGTCCACCCTTTTGTATTTCGCCCAGGAAATCGCGGGGCGGCACTGCGACGAGCTTGCGGACACCCTGGAAAGCCACCGGCTGTTCTGGGCGGTGACCCGGCACCGGGTGCAGATCAACCGTCTCCCGGAACGGGGCGAGACCGTCCACATTGAGACCTGGCCTATGCCCAACACCCACGTCGGCTACCCCCGCTCCATCGTGATCTACGATCAGGCGGGCAATGAATGCTCCCGCTCCATCAGCCTTTGGGTCCTGATGGATCAGGATACCCGGGTCAGCGTGTCTCCCGACAAGAGCGGCATCATCGTCCCCGGCACCCTCCGGGGAACGGAGCTGGCGCTTCCCGGCGGTCTTGTTCCCAAGGTAATGGAGCACAGCTGCCGGCGGGACGTGCGCTTTACCGACCTGGATCGCAATGGCCATATGAACAATACCCGGTACTTAGACTGGATCGACGATCTTCTCCCCAGCGACTTCCACCGGGAGCATCCCGTGAAGGAGTTTGCCCTGCGCTATCACAGCGAAGCGCGGGAAGGGCAGAGCCTTGATCTCCACTGGGATTTCGTGGCAGACGGCTGTCTTCGGGTGGACGCCTACCGGAAGAGCGACAGCAAGGACGAGCTGGTGTTTTCCGCCAAGGTTCTGTTCGACTGAACCCCTCAGAAAAGTCAAAACTCGGTGTTATGTAAATTCGTGATATCTCCACAGTTTTATGCAAAGCTGTGGAGATATTTTGATACAGCCTCGTTTCCCCCTTAGTTTTCAACCGTTTTCCCGGCCAATCCTGTGGAGAAAGCTGTGGAGAATGTGGATAACTTGTTTTATGTTAACATTACAACTTGTTACAAAATATATTATGTTAACTACATTTCCGACAAAAAGTCACCCTTAGACAGAAAACAGCGGCATCCGATTCTTCACGGATACCGCTGTTTCTTATGTTCTGCATGTCATTCCGGCATGATAACTACGCCGACGATCTTGCTGCCGTCGGGGCGGAAATGCCCCGCCAGGCTCTCCACCTGGCCGTTGGCAGGCACGTTTTCAAAGGGTACCCGGTAGGTGATGCCGCCCAGATACGCGCCTCCCAGCTGCACGTATTTATAGTAGACGTACACCTTGCCGTAGCTTTCGCCGGTCTTGTTCACCAGCGTCAGCTTGCCGTCTCCCTCCAGGATGTCAAACTTGTCGCTTTCCAACGACGGCATGTCGATATAGCTGGAGGCCACCTTGCCGTAGGAGAAATCGTCTCCGCTGTGGAACGTGCGGCGGCTGTTTTCCATCACCAGCGCGGACGCCCCGGCGGGCAGGTTGGTCACGGTAAATTCCGCCGTTTCCGACCCGTTCACCTGGAATTCCACCACGCCGATTTGCAGCATCTGCTCGGAATTGTTGGTGATGACCATGGCCGTCACATCCGCCGTGGCGGTGTTGGTGCCGTCCTCCACGAAACTTCCGGCGTACTTTGCTATGACTTCTGCGGTCAGACTCGGGTCAGACAAAACCGTCCCCTTGGGCGTGGAGGCAGGTTCCGTTTCGCTGCCCTGGGGTTCCGAGGGTGTATCGGATTTGTCTCCGCCGCTCTGGGAGCCGGAGGGAGTATCGGATTGATTTCCGCCGCCCTGCGTTCCCGAGCCGCTTCCGCCGCTATGGGAACCAGAAGGGGTCAGACCCTGAATTTTATCCAGATCCAGCGCGCCGCGACCCGGCTCCACGTACTCCGGCGACCGCTTTACGTCCACCACCGTGCTGCTGATGTCCTCCCCCGGCTGCACCTCATGGTAGCCCTTCTCCGTGGGCGCCGTGGTCTCGGCTTCCGTGGGCGGTTCCTCCGTGGCTGTGGGGGCTGTTGTCTCAAGCGCGGTCGGCTCTGCGGTTTCTTCCGGCCGGGAGGTCTTCGGAAACACGAGGATCCCGACGATCGCCAGCGCCGCCAGGCAAATGACGACCGTTATGATGATGGATTTTTTCTTTTTGTTCATAGCTTCATCCCCTATTTTCCAGTCCTGCCGCACAGGCTCAGGAATGTGTCCGTCATTTGGCAGAGGTACTCGGGCTTTTTCGTGGAGTCCCCCTGCCCCTCCGCCATGGTCAGCGCGCCGCAGACCGTACAGGCGTGGCGCTTTTTGCACCCGGTGCAGGCCACGGGAAGCAAAATTCGCTCCGTTTCCTGGCAAACGGTCTTCCAGCTCTCCCCGAAGCCGTCCTCGAAGGGACGCGCCGCCGGGGCGTTCATCATGCCGCAGGGGGTCATCCGCCCGTCCCAGGTGATGCAGAAGGAGGAGCGCCCCGCCATGCAGCCCATGTGTTCGTCCGGGGTGCGGGTGCAGTCTTCCGCATCTTCTTCCGCCGGTTTCCCCAATCGCATACGCGCCAGAAAGAGGGAGAAGCTTTCGTCGTCCATCTGACAGCGGCGGCTGCGGTACAGCGCCGCGCCCGCATCCTGGGGTGAAAACCGCGCCGCACCGTCCTCCGTCCCGCCGCACTTTGCGCTGCGCACGGGAGGGAACATGTAGCCGGTGTTGCGGACAGTTAAGTTCCGGGACTTGGCAAAGGCGTAAATTTCCTCCATATCCGCCACGTTCAGCGGCGTGAAGCTGGTGTTCAGATTCACGGGAATGTCCGCGTCCAACAGGCGGTCGATAGCCTGTGTTGCCTGGTCGTAGCCCTTCGGATTCCGGCACAGCCGGGCATATGTCTCATTGCTGCTGCCATACAGGGTGACATTGACCGCCGTAGGCGGACACCGGCGCAGCCAGTCCACCGTCCCGGCGTCGATCAACGTTGCGTTGGAGTTGATGGAGATCACCAGCCCCATTTGCGCCAGGGCGGTGTATATTTCCCGGAAATCCGGCCGGAAAAAGGGCTCGCCCCCTGTCAGAAGGAGAAATAGCATCCCGTTGTCCCGGCAAATTCTGCCCATCTCGATCCACTCCGCCGCCGTGCGAAGCCGCCCGCGCTCGCGCATTTCCGACTCGGACATGCGGATGTAGCACATGCGGCAATCCATATTGCACCGGGGCGTCAGCTCGAAGGTACCGTTGATGGGGCAGTGCAGCCGCGCCGCCTTCTGAAACAGTCGTCTGCGCACCGAGGGGGAGGATATCCCTGCGTTGTCCATAGCGAACTCCATTGATCCGAATACGGTTTTCTCCGCCAGCGCCACCGCGCCCTCGTCGGGGCGGCAGGCGAGGCAGTATATGGGAATTTCCTGAATGACCCGCTCGAACAGGGGCAGCTGCTTTTGCAGCAGCTGTGGCTCCCATTGGGTCAGCAGAAAGCGGGGGTACATGGCGGTGAGCTTCTCCCGGCCGCGAATCTCCCGGATGCTGTTTTGGGCGTCCTGCTTCAGCAGAATGATCGCCGCCACGGGGCAGGATTCATTGTGGTAAATATCGGAGCTTCCGGCAAATGGCGAACCATAGGCCAGAATCGGCTGCTCCGTCCCCAGCACCACCCGGTCGCCGTTCAGGGTATCCGAACCGCGATACTGCTCCCAGAGCCTTGCCTGGGTGGACTTTCCCGCCCCAGACTGCCCGGTAAACAGGATGGCGCGGTCATGATATCGGACGATGGAGCCGTGCATGAGGATTTTTCCAAAATCCGCCAGCAGCAGCTCGATCCCCAGCAGCGGCGCCAGATTCAGCACACCCGCTCCCTTTTCGGGGGTCGGCACCAGAATGCGCCCCGTTCTCTCCGCCAGATCCAGGAACAGGTAGCACGCATCCTCCCGGGAGTCCAGCAGGTACTTGCAGACCATGGTATATCTGGGATACGCGCCGTAAAAATCAATGGAGGAGACCCGGCAAAGGAACCCGTCCCGGATCTCCGGCGGGGTATCGTAGGTCTCGACCCGGTAGCGGACAGCGACCGTCCGGGGCGCGGGAACCAGAAAAGCGTCCATATACGGCGGAACTCGCAGGCCGTCGCACAGGGAAACCTCCATAGGAATTCCGCAAATTTCGTAGAATAATTTCATAATGTAAGTGGAACAGCCCCTTCCGGGTTTTACCCCGGAAGGGGTTTGGGTGGTTAGCGATTAGGAGGGAACGTAGGCGGTAAAGTAGCACCAGCCGTCGTTGGGGTCCAGCGCGCTATGCTGTTTGATAAATTCCTGGAATTCGGCTTCGCTGCTGGGTTCGCGCTCGTAAATGTCTATGAATGTCTGCACAGCAGCGTCATAAACCGGATTTCGGGAAGCAATTTCCACGTCAAGTCGGAAATTCTCGAATTCGATCTCAGGTTTCTGATATACTTTTTTCATTGCTGCACCACCTCTCACTTCGCGGCGGCAAGGTTAGAAACATTGCCGTATTCATCGACGATCTGCAGCCAGTAATTGGGGAGCTTCTCCGTCGCTTTGAATTTGACCGTCCATTTGCGCTCGACGCTGTCGCCCTCACCGCTGTCCTTATAGGTCATGCTGAGCAGCGTCACCTTATCCGTTCCGCCGTCATCCGTATAGACAAATACCTCCCGGATATCCGTCTTTGTCACAACGTTCATTGTGACAGAACCGGTTTTGAACGTGGCCTTCTTATTATCATAGCCAGACTTGACCGTGATGGCTTCTGTCTTTAGCTCAAGCGTCACTTCGTTGTCTTCCTCTGTTGTAAGCGTCTGGAATGTGTAATTTTTGTACTTGACATTTGTCACAGACACGATGGCACCGCTGTTATTGTCATTCACGCGGAGAACCACCAGACCGGCATCCATCTTGTCCAGATACTCATCCAGGCTGTAATACTTCTCTGTGGAAGATCTTACGAAGAACATTCTCTGCCACTCATTGTTTGCATCCAGATATTCGATGCTTGGGTAGGCAGTGGCATTGACAGACCTACTAATCAGCTTTAGGCCAATCTGCAGCGTCGCTGTGTCCGCGGTTTTCGTAACATCAAATCCGAAGCCGTATCCGTCTTCCAGATACAGTTCCTTGTTGGGGCCGGAGAATGCGTATGTCAGCAAATCGTAAGTGCTACTGGGAGCCGTCTCTGCGGTTTCACTGTCATCGTTGCGGTTCTTCAAAACCTCAACTAACGTCGCGCCATTCAGATATTTATTTTCCACCGGGCTGCACTTGACAAGTGTTGCCACGACATTCCCGGGATCATCATTCGTCCAATACGACTTCTCCGGATTGTCACGGTCGTACACAAAGTTGTCGCCGAAGATCATGCTCTTGAGTTCCGCAAACTCGGCACCCTGCTCGCCCTTGTTATAGTCTTCATTGCCCTGCTCACCCAGAGGATTGTAGATGCGCACGCCGTCAATGTAGACCGTAGACGTCTTCCCGGCATACTCATCGGCATATCCTCTCATGGAGGACAGAACTACCTTGTACTTGCCGTATGCCAAGTCCAGCACGCTGATGACCGGAATCTGGTACAGATCGCCGTTCTCATAGTATGTATCGACGATAATGAACTTCTGGAAGGTCGTATTGCCTTCATCATCAACCGCATAGATCAAAGCCCTGAGAATGCCGGTTGCATCATTGGTTCTGCCAATGATGTCAAAGCCGGTGCCCTTGAAGGTAAAGGAAGCAGTGGCGGTAATTTCCAGCTGATGGGCGTTGCCGTTGCTGTAGTCGCCGACAGCGTCCTTATAGGCATCCTCGTCGTAGCCGTAGGGGCTGTTCTGGTCGTTGGTCTGCCACTGGAAGGCATCGCTGCCGCCCACGGTCTGCCCACCGGTGTAGATAATGCCGTTGGTGCCGCCCGCGTCGGTGCCGCTGTGGGAAAAGTTATCCTCGTAGTAAACCACGTTGGCGGGCATGACCTTGATCTGTCCCTCCATGACCGGGGTGGCATTGGTGGCGTCGGAAGCAACCGTATCGTTCTTGGTCACCTGAACACCGTAGTGGAAAATGTCGACGCTGCTCATGAAGGTCGTGGGTGTAAATGTAACGCTCAGATTTTCAATATTGGGCATACCGTTCCAGTCCGCCCGACCGTTGCTGCCTTCCACCGTTGCGCCGCCGTAGGACGTGACATAATCTGCCGGGTCGGCCACGGCATCGGTGTTGCGCTTGCCGGCAGAAAGCCCCGCGAAGGCGTAACCGGCGTTATCACCGTCGATGCTCAGCTTGGCATCCTTGAGGAAGCCGCTGTTTCCGTTTGTCAGGTTCACAGGCAGGCCGTAGTCCAGAACGTAGATCTGGTTATCGACCTTGTAGTTGTACACCGTGACCTTTGTGGTCTGGGTCTTTGTCGTATCGCCGCCGGGGTAGTAGGTCAAATCAAAGGTGTTCTTGCCCTCGCCCTTGCTGGTGTAAAACAGGCTGCCGGAATTCTGTCCGACGATTCCGTTGGCGTCGATCATGTTATCCCCGGAATTTTTGGGGACACCTGCGACGATGTCCGGGGTCGGATCACCGGGTTCGGTGACCGTCTCCTGCGTGATCGTATTCAGGTTCATGGCAAGCACCATCCAGCAGCGATACTCAAACGAAATCGTGTAATCGCCTGCGGGCAGGTCCTTGATGATAATGGAGCCGCCCTTCAGATTCTTCATCTCCCCCGGGCCCGTGCCATCGGCCGAAGGGAAGTAGTCGTCGCTGGTGAGGCCGTTGATCTCCACATTGCCGGCAGTTACCGTCTGCCTATTCGCGATCCACAGAGCGTTGTCGCTGTTGAGCTTAATGCTCCTGATGGAAATATTGCCGCCCGTCTCTGTGGTGATCTTGATAGAGCCGGTGCTGGCCAGACTGACCGTTCCGCTCGCAGTTTGGTAGTTGTCGCCATTGGGGTTAAGCCAAACACCTGTGACATATTTATCAACGGTTTTCGTCTCAGTCGTCGTGGTTGCGGTGGAACCAAGGGCAATAGGCAGCGTCGTCTTCTGGCCGACCTCGGCGTAGAATACGAATTCCTCCGGTGTCTTGGCGGTCACGACCGTTTCGACATGGTTAGAGCCAATGGCCACGGTTCTGCCATTCAGGGAGGTGATCGTACCCAAATTGATCAGCTTTCCCTGGAAGCCGACATCGACCTTGACGGTAACGGTCAGGGTCTTGGACTCTCCCGTTGCAAACGCATCGCCGGTATAGTACCATGTGACGGTTCGTGCGTCCGCGCCCAGCACCGTTGCGGGATTGCTGCTGACAAAGGTCACGCCCTCGGGCAGCACATCCGTCACGGTGAATTGGGTGATGGGCTGTTCATCGTTATTGGTCACGGTGAGCGTATAGACCAGCTCGTCGCCGGTCGCGGCTTCTTCCTTGTCCACCGTCTTCTTGATGATCGCGGCGGGTTCCAGGAGATAGATTTCCGTGACGTACATGTAGCGGGAGGCGTCGCCGGGCTCGTCGGATACGTTTGTGAAATCAACGTAAACGCTCTTGAAGGTTTCGCCCTGCATATGATAGTAAATCGTGTGATAGTGATTATCGCTAAACAGGTCTGCGGTGACCACAGTACCGTTGTCGTCCTTGGATTCTCTGAAATCGCTCAGGCTCAGGGTTGCGGTGATGTCATTCTGGTCTGTGGTGCTGGGAGCGCTGCTGTTGACCAGCTGGAACCGGGTGTTCGCGTCCACCTCGCCGCCCAGGGTCATGACCAGCCACTCACCGTTCAGCTCCGTTTTGCCAACCAGATGGGTATAGGTGCGATGCGCAGCCGTATTGCTGTACTTGATTTGCAACGCGTCCGCATTGGAATAAGTGTTGTTTACGATGTTGGCGTCCGAGGTGGACATTGTCCAGATATGCCAGTCGAAACCCGTCTGGGGGTTTGCCAGATTGTAGCCCTCATGTGCGCCCTGCTCCAAAGTCGACTGGAAATGGTTGGAGCGCAGGAACGGCCGGGAACCGGATATGACAGGGCTCTTGTACGGATGCTCATAGTTGCTGTCATCGTCGTAGTAATTGAAGGGGCCAAAGTCCTCCCACTCATCGTTGACCTGAATCTCCACGTTCGCAATGATTAGGGTGCCGCTGTGGTGGGTGACGCTGTCTTCCCTGTAGCCGTCGTTATCGGAATACCGGTCAAAGGCCAGCTTGATGCCCTGAATTTTATGGCTGCCATTCAGCTTGGCCTCGAAGATGTGGTAGCCGTCACTGGTCGTGCTGACATAGTGGAGGCTGTCGTCCGATGTGTCGTTGCCGGTGGCGCTTTTTATCCAGATCTTGTCTTCAACCGTGCCGTCGCTTTCCACAAGATAAATCGTCAGGTGGGACAGGGCATCAGCCAGCGTTCCGTCGCCGTTGTCCTTTACCCGCAGGCGGATGGCATTCTTGGCCAGATCGCTGCTGCCATGGAATTCGCCGCCCCAGCCCACAATCGTATAGCTGCCGTCGGTGTAGCCGCCGCCCTTCATGAGATCCTCATCCACCTCAGGTGCCGAGGCGCGGTACTGATTTTCCCAGTTAACCCAGAGCTCTCCGTTTCCCTCATTGCGAACGGTACCGTCCGTGGAGGCATACATAACCAAATCGTTGCTGTGCAGACCGGTTTTCAGTACGTCCTCGTAGGTATCGTTTTTCGTGTTGAAGGACTTCACTTCCTCGTGGGAGTCAAAGAACCAAACCGCCTTTTGGGGATTCGTCTGGTCATTTTCCTTGATGCTCTTCCGGGCATCCGTCGTATGACCCTCGCCGCTTGGCGGCGTTACCGTTCCGCCGGGGTTGCCGTGGGTGATGCCGTCGTATGTGACCGTCGTTTCGCCATTGCCGGCGCTGGATTCTACGATCAGGGTGGCGGGGTTCGTCTGAATCGCATAGTAGAACTTCATGTTGTGAACACCAGCGGTAAGGCCGCTGAACGCGCTCAGCTGAATTGTCGCGGAAACGCCGTTGATGTCCAGATACGCAATCTGGTACTCGCTGCCCTTCTGCTCAAGACTAACATCAGCGCCCTGACTGTCCTTACCGCTGACCGCCACAGTGCCGCTGTTCTTCATCTCCGTGACAGTGACCTTCTGGCCGTCGATCTCCACGGCGGCGATGTTGATTCCAATATTATTGCCGCTGACCTTGATATAGCCGTTGGGGTCAAGCGGAACGTCCGTGATCTCGAACCAGTTCTGATAGGCCGAGTTGGTGGCATCCCAGTTGCCGGTCTTCTCGATGCCGGTCACAGTGACTTTCTGACAGCTTGTCTCCCCGGCGTATTCCGCCACGTCCTGGTCAGCACTTTTGGACGGTTCGGTCGTCGGCTCGGAGGTTTCGGCGAGCTGCTGCACTTCATCGAAGGAGGATACGGCGTGCAGTTCAAAGCCGTCGTTTTCAGTCGCATATGTAAGCGTAACGCTCTGGGTGCCGCTCAGGTCACCAAAGCCGAGGGCATCCAGATCAATGACCGCGTAGGAACCAGCATTGTGCAGATTTTCGACCGCGCTTCCATTGAAGTCCGCGCCCTGCACTTCCACCGCGGCATCGGTCAGCGGTCTTGTGTCGCCGTTGACCGCGATTGCGGAGATGTTGATGCCTACGCTGTCCGTCCAGACCTTGACCTTGTTGCCGCTTTGACCAAACGGGAGCGACAACGCGCTGGTTTCCGCAAAAGCGCCCCAGCCGCCGGTAGTGCCGACCGTTACCGAGGCCGTTTCGCTCTCCGCCGCAAGCGCCGTCACGGGCAGCAAGCCAATTGCCATGACCAGCGCCAGAAGCAGTGACAGCGGCTTTGTAATTCTCCTCATAGATAGTTTCCTCCTCGCTGTGATTTGGGGCAGAGTATCCGGGATGAACGCAGGCCGACCGCGCCCTTGCCGCCCAAATGCCCGGCGCGGTTCGTCCGCCCCGATCTGATCGGGATACATTCTCCCCACCGTTTCCAGTTTATTTTTATATTAGCATATTAAAAAACGTTTGTCTACACCCAATAAGTATTTTTCGCCATTTTATTTTCTGCTTTTTCATAGCTAATGTAGCGCGAAGTCTACTTTTTTCATCATTATCGTTTAACGTGTAACGCTATTGCCGCTCCAAACCGGGCGCTGACCCGGAATTTTGTCCCGCCCACCCGTTTCGGGAAACGCACCCCAGGGCGGCAAATGCCGTCCCGGGGCGGTTTTGGGTGTGGGGGAGGACGATTCAGGATGCGCTGCCGAAGTGCAGCTGAGTGGTGTCGAACGCCTCGCTGGCATGGAACCCCTCACCACGGCAATTGTAGCTGTTATCGTGTCCGCTGTCCTTCGTCGCGGAAGGCCATGCGCCGGGTACATCGTTCATATGCTCAAGCTGGCTGATAGTGGCACTTCTGAGCGTGTCCAAATCCCCGATGTTCTGTCCGTTGTAATCCAAGCCCTTGATCCAGACGTTGGTGATCGTGCCGCCCCATTCGCTGTTCATGAAGCGGACACCGGGGGCTTTGCCTGTGTCGTTGTTCCAGGAGAGAACCTTGATATTCTCAAACGTCACATTATAGATGCTTCCGCGAGCTCCCTCAGATACCGTCGTCCAGGTGTTCGCCGTGCCGGGCAGCTCGCCGCCCACCGTATTCGTAACATCAATCAGGTACGGCCAGCCGTCGCCGTTTTTACCATTGCCGCCGTTGTTGCCCATCTGGGCATCCTCGATCGTGATGTTGCGCCAGGTGATATCATGCACGTTGGCATTGTCCATGTTGTGAATGCTCATGACAGACTTGTGGTAAGCGTGAATCGCCGTGCTGTCCCGGAAGGCGGCGTTATAAATCTGCGGGTCGCCCAGACGTCCATATTTGTTTGTCTCCGCTCCGATCTCCATAGCCTGCGCCAAATCTGACCAGAATACGCAGTTATCCACGTAGATATCGTGAGTGTTTCCCCCGTCATACTGATTCTTCAGCACAACGGCATCGTCCCACGTGCGGAAATAGCTGTGGTTGATGAAGATATTGCTGGAACTCTGGATGGAGATACCGTCACTGTTGTTTCCGCTGGCAATGATATGGAAATAATCGAAGACAATGTTGTCCTGTGCGCGAATCTCCACCTCCCAGGAGGTACCCTGGGTGTTCAAAAGCGTAATTCCCTCGATGGTGGAATTGCTATACGCCTTGGTTGCCGCATCGTTGCCTTGATTGCCAATGACCACACCGCTACCGTAATAACCGCTAATGTTTCTTCCGATCTCGGATCCATATCTGACCTCACCCAAACCGAGGTAGTTATCGCCCTTATTCTGGTAGTACGGGTTGACGAAAAGCTGGAGTGCGTTGTCCGTGCTGCCGTTGAACTCCACGGAATAGTTGCCGGTGTGGGGGATGGTCAGCTTAATTTGTTTTGCGCTTACCTTTTCCGCCTGAATATTGGCAGACAAGGGGCGAACCGTTACGTCATTTACGTCAAAGGTCGTTGTGATGGTAACGGTCGCGGGCTTGCCCTCCGCTTCATCCATTTCAAGAATGGTGACGGGCATTTTCTTGAGATTGCTCTGAGCCCAATAGCGGGATTCATTTACCTGTGCGAGGAAGACGGTGGAGGATTGCGTTCCGTTCGTGCCGGTGACACTTACGGAAATATCTTTCGCGGTGGTCAAATCCCGGTAAGCGCCGGTAAACGTGTAGATATTGCCCGTCTTGGTGTTGGCCGCGTGATTGCCGGAGCGGGCGGGCGTATTGGCGCTGGGGTTGATGCCGGAATTGCCGCCGTCATCGCCGCCGGAACCCGAGTCTTTGGGGGAAACGGTGAACTGCCTTGTCAAGTAATTATTGCTCGTGTTACTGTCGCCCGTGTCCTTATTTGTGCTGTCATCCACGTAGGCCGTTACCGTATGGCTGCCGGTGGTGGCCGTCCATGTCGTCTGATCCTGCGCCGGGAGATAGCTGCCTCCTATGTGAACGACGACAGACGCGCCGGAAGCGAGACTGCTCTGGTACTCATCGCTCCAGTAGAATCCCACCGTAGCGCAGCTCTGGCCGCCGCTTACATTGTCCACATAGAACCGCACGCCGTGCTTTACATTGTTGGACGCCGCGTTACCCTGATTAGTAATGACGGCGGAGAAGCTGACCGGGTCTCCGGCGGCGGGGTTGGCGGGGTTCAGGATGATATCCGTGACCACCAGATCAATGCCGCTCGCCAGTTCCGCCGAAGACTTGAGCTGCACGCTGCCGCTGGCGGCTGCGGATTTGTCGCCGTAGACGGCTTTTACGCTGTAGTCGTACTTCTGTCCCATTGTCAGGCCGGTGATGGCCTTCGTACCGGGGGCGGACGCTTCAAATGTCTGGTCTCCGATGGTGATGATGTACTTGGTCGGCACCTCGCCGTCGGTGGTGCTGTCGTAGCCCCAGGTCAGCGTCACCGAGGTGAAGGACGCAGCGCTGTGTTCGATCGAGGGGGTTTTGACGCCGCTGTCCGGGGTAGTGGGCTTGGGCAGGGTCACGGTGCCGGTGGCTTCCGAGGACGTTTTGCCGTTTGCCGAAGCAACGACCTTGTAGGTGTAGGTCTGTCCCGCCGTCAGACCGGTGAAGGTATGGGAACCGGCGGCGGTGGCGGTGTGGGTCTGGCCGCCGATGGTGACGGTGTAGGTTTCCGGCTCCACGCCGGTGCTGCCGGTGACAGTACCCCATGTCAGGGTGACGGAGTTTGTTGTTTCACCGGAGTGGGAGATCTGCACGTCCTTCACCGTTGTGGGCTGGGTCTCCGTGGGTTCCGGCTCTGTGGGCGTCACTTCCGCCTGGGTTTTGCACGTAATGGACGCTCTGCCGGAGGTCGCGCCGTCCCGCACGGCCACTACATAATAGGTATAGGACGTGTCGGGGGTCAGGCCGGTGGCGGTGTAGCTCGTCCCGGTGACGGTGGCGATCACATTGCCGTTCTTATCCAGCACCCGGTAGCTGTCCGCGTCGGCGGAAGCCGTCCACGTCAGGGTGATGGTGGTCTGGGTCGCGCTGCCCCGGAGATTCGTGACGGAGGCAGGGGGCTGGGGCTGGTCGGGGGACGCGCCCAGCGTGGCGGTTCTGTTATTGTTGGAAAGGTTGGTATCCCCGGACACGCCGATAATGACCGTCAGGCTGCCGGTGGTGCCAAGGCCGGAAATTTCCGCCTCCACCGCCGCGCTCAGGCCGCTCCATTTCAGGGTCTGGCTGTTCGTGCCGGTGATCTGCTTCCCGTTCCGGTAGTAGGAGATCTGGATGCTCTCCGGCGCGGTACCCTGCACAAGGCGCAATGTGGTCGTAACGCTGTTCCCGCTGACGCGCACCGAGACCACGGCTACGTCCACGGTGCCGACGGTATCGGCCGCTGCGGGTTGCACGTTAAACTGTATAAACGAAAAGAGAAGGATGACTGCCAATACCAGGCTCAGCAGCCGCTGACCGTGGCTTTTTTCTGTTATTTTGAACATAAAACGACCTCCGCCTTGCTTGCGATTTGCGCTTATTGTAGCATGGGAATTTTCCGTTGTCTAGCCGAATATGGCATATTTTTCCAAAATTCTGCAAAAAATTCATCTCAGTTTCCCCCAGGTGTATCGTGTGACCCCCCTCCAAATCCCGGGGAAACGCTGCTCGACGCGTCCAAAAGCCTCGCAGAGTTTGCCGCCCGCAGGCGGCAAATAAAATTAAATCATTTTCTGCCAGGGCGTGTACCTGAGACGAGATTTGTCAAGGGTATTTTCTCATAAAAGAACGCCCTATGCAAAATCTGAACCGAACAGTAAAAGCGGACAATAGGCAAAACGCCCCTATGTAGGAAAACAAACTACATAGGGGGCGTTAGAAGGAAAACGTATGGTTCATCTTTGCCTTAATGCGATTGATTCCCCCGATTTTGCTCCAGCTCGGCTCTGAGAATGATACCGAGGGTAAGGCAAAAGTCAGGGTCTTTCAAGTTGCAGCCGAGCATTTGTGTGATATGAGCGAGGCGGTCTAAGAGCGTCGAACGGTGCAGATAGAGCGCTGCCGCCGTTTTGGTAACGGAAAGATTGTTGTCAAGGTAGACGCGCAGCGTCTCCAGATACGAGACCTGCGAGCCCTCGTCGTGCGCCTTAAGCTTTTTCAGGCCGTCCGGGTAATAGACCCACGAGGGCCGGCCAGCCAACGCACCGGACAGGAGCTGGGGCAGCAGATAGTCCTGAAAATAGAATACAACGATGCTCCCGTCCCGCGAAAGCCCGTTTTGCAGTGCGCTGGACGCCTGAAACCACGCCTGATTCGTCTCATACAAATTGGAAAACACGCTGGAAACACCACAGACCAGTCCCAGCCTGTCCAGCAGCGGCAAGAGCTGCGCCGTTGTTTCCCTTTCTGCCTGTTCAGCGGGCAAAAATGCAACGACAGCACGTTCATATTCAAACGCCATTGCGCCGGGATGCCGTTCCTCCAGAGCGGCGGAAAGATAAGCGCCGGGCAGGAAAGTTGCGCCGGCCTTCGGCTGGAGCCGGACACAGACCCAGTCCGTCTTCCCATTTTCCTGGCTGAGCGCCCGCCGCAGCTCAAAATCGACCGGCTGCCCGGCGATGACGCTGCGCAGCGCACGGCGGACGGCGGAACGGGTACTTGCCAGGACAGGATTCTGCTGGATGGCCTGCCGCAGGAGCTTGGCAAAGAAGACAGCAAGCGACCGATCAGACTCCCGCAGCGGCCGGAACGCCTCAAACACCGTAAGACAGCCGAGGTATTCCTCCTGATCGAACACATTGACCGACAACGTTCGCGTATTTTGCAGTTCTAGCAGGAGCGGCTCATGCACATGGGTAGAAAGATCATGCAGGGACAAAAATGTCGCCATCTTCTCTGCGTCGAAGGTTTCGGTGTCTAATCGGATGCCGAGATCCTTTTGAAAATATTCCTCATCCGTAACCGCTAGGTAACGGAAGTCTGAGCCAATGAGCAGCACTGGATTTTCAAAGACGCCCCGGCTAGCCGTCAGCATTTGCGGCAGACCCGCTCCATGGCGGAGGATGTGCCATAGTTGTTCTTCCCATGCTTCATACCGATCAAAAATGTGCTGCACTAGATTAAACACGCGGAAAATATCCGTGTCGGCTTCGATGACGATCACGCTGCACCGGTTATAAAATGTCGTCAGATTCCAGTGCTGCCCGAGGCAGACGAGGCACACATTCTCGTTCAGCGACGGATGCACGGGCAGATGATCGGCGGAACAGACGTAGACGCGGTTTTTCTCAAAGGTCTGTGATTGGTCGAGATAAAATTCCGGCCGGATCAGCTTTAATTCCTGGCTGCCAGCACCGTGCATCTCGACGGCTTTCAGTTCCTCCTTCAACTTCCAATAGAGAATATCCGCGCACAGCTTCATAAGCAGTCCCTCATTTCAAATTTTTGCTCATTTTATTATATTTCGACTGCTCCTGACTGTCAATGCATAACCGTACAATTTAAATGGTTATGCATGTGAATTCGCGTTAAATTGCTGTTTTGCACAAAAATCACACCTGCAAATTGTATGATTTTCCAGTATACAAAGTGAACGATTGCAAACTGCAAAAAAACAAACTTTTTGTAGAATTTTCGCTGTGTGCCCAGCGGCTTATAATAGATGTATCGTAAAAACAAAATAGGAGGAACACCATGCTGAAAGAAAAACTGGATTCCAGAAAATGCTTCGCCACCGCCTGGGGCAAGCTCATCACGGAGGAGGAAGCCTACCGGCAGCTGAACCGTCAGATCGCCGCCATGACGGCCAACCTCTTCCAGGTCATGCGAATTTTCGAGCCGAGCTGGGAAAAACGCACTGCGGCCATCTGCGACATCGCCAATATGATGAATATGGCCGTCGCGGGAACGCCGGAAGAACAGAAGGACTATGTCAACGCTTCCCTCTATGAAGCCTTCAACATCCCGGAGTTGTGCGAAAAGTCCAGCTGGCTGGGCGGCATCACCGGCGACTCCGGCGACGAGTGGGAGAACATGGCAGGGCGCGTGGTACAGTTCACCCGGAATCGGGTGGAAAAGGAGCTGGACACCTGCCCCTGGGACATCGTGGGCAGCGAGCTTTGCAATATGACCACAAGTATGTTCACCGCCAACTTTGACCTGGCCTCTTCCAACGGCACGGAGAACGAGGTAGCGCTGAATATGTGCCAGGCTCGGGGCTGCGGCAACAAGCATTGCCGGGTGGTCGCGGAGCGCCGGGACGTCTATAACCTTCCCAAGCAGGACTGGCTGGAGCATATGCAGCAGCCGGTAGACCCCATTCACGACACCCCCCGGGAGCGCATGGTCAAGGAAGGCCAGTGCCTGCGCAACGGTCAGTACACCCAGAATTTCGGCGAGGAAACGTCGCTGGAAAAGGCATATCACTGGGTCGCGCAGATGGGCTGGGTCTGGTCGATTCAGTTCCCCATGATGGCCATCAAGGACATGGCGCCCGACGAGGACGAGTTCCTGCGGGTATTTCGCATTGTCTTCGCCACGGCGGGCAAGAACCAATTCATCGACCCCTTTGCCAAGGAAGGCCTGCGCAGCTTCCTGGGCGTCCCCCACGAAATGGACGAAAACGACGGGCGCATTCTGGGCGGCTACATCCGCTACATGCTGGACGTGCAGCAGGTTCCCTATGAAATGGTGCGCTGGACGAAGGACGAGAC
>CAKTKF010000002.1 GCA_934569215.1 uncultured Oscillospiraceae bacterium | reverse complement strand
GCAAACGCCTTTTCCCCGGCCTCTCTGGGCATTCTGACCGGATAGCTGCTTGTCAGCAGCTCCACGCCCTCGATTGGTTCCGCCGGGGCGGCGATCTCCGCAGTCTTCGGCACACAGGCCTCCGCCATGGCAGCTGCACCCACACGCACCATCAGCTTCCGGGCGGACACCGACCGGGCATCCACGAACCGGGTGAGGCACTGGATGCGGATGCTCCCCTCCTCCGTCCGTTCGGGCAGATCCCACTTCATCTGGAAGGGGATCCAGCCGTCGATGCACCGTTCCTCGCTGCCGTCCTCCGGCGCGTACAGGATCCAGGCCATCATCCCGCCGGAAAAGGAGACGCAGTCGCTGCGCCATTCCTTCCCGCGGAGGATGGTCTGCCCCCAGGCGGCAAGGACTCTGCCGATGTCCGGCATCCCGTCGGGCAGCTTGATCTCCTGGGTCTGCTCCACATTCTGAACCTCCCGCAGCACCGTTTCCAGGCAGGGGCAGGCGGATTTCTGAAACTCAAATTCCAAGTTGGATCACTCCTTATCCCACGTTGTCGATACAGTCTATTCAACGCCGGACAAGTTTATGACTATCTTCTTTTCATGATGCAAAATCCCAACGCCAGAAGGGCAATTCCGCCGCAGCAGCAGACAAACCAACTGGAAACGCAATGCCCCAGAATCAGCCCCAGTCCGAAGAACAGGCAGCAGCACCCATGCAGGTGGTTTTTCCGGCACATAAAAACACCCCCTGCTTATCCTATGCAGGGGGTGTCGGATAATTAACCGCCGAGGTAGGCCTTCTTCACCGCGTCGGAGCTGGCAAGCTCCGCGCCGGTGCCGCTTAGGGTAATGCTGCCGGTTTCCAGAACGTAGGCGCGGTCGGCGATTTGCAGCGCCTTCCGGGCGTTCTGCTCCACGAGAAGAATCGTGGTGCCGGCCTTATGCAGCTCCTTGATGATGTCAAAGATCTGGTCGACCAGAATGGGCGCAAGACCCATGGACGGCTCGTCCAGCATCATGAGCTTGGGGTGGCTCATCAAGGCGCGGGACATGGCCAGCATCTGCTGCTCGCCGCCGGAAAGGGTCCCCGCAATCTGCTTGCGACGCTCTTTCAGGCGGGGGAAGTAGTTGAACACCGTCTCCAAGTCCTCCTGGGACACGTCCTTTTTGATGTAAGCGCCCATTTCCAGGTTCTCCTGAACCGTCATCTGCTGGAAAATCCGCCGTCCTTCCGGGACGTGGGCGAGGCCGGTGCGCAGAAGCTTATAGGCCTCCACATGGGTGATATCCTGGTCAAAGAAGCGGATGGAGCCGCTGCGGGGGTGCATCAGGCCGGACACCGTCTTCAGGATGGTGGACTTGCCTGCGCCGTTGGCGCCGATCAGCGCCACGATCTCGCCCTCGCCGACCTCAAAGGACACGCCCTTCACCGCGTGAATTGCGCCGTAATACACGTGCATGTCTTCAATTTTCAGCATCTGCTTTCCCCTCCTCTTTGCCAAGGTAGGCCTCGATGACCGCGGGATTCGCCTGAATCTCCTCAGGGGTTCCCTTGGCAATGATCCGGCCGTAATTCACCACGGCGATGGCCTCGCACACGTTCATAACCAGGTTCATGTCATGCTCGATCAGGAAAATAGCAACGTGGAAGGTATCCCGGATCCGCCGTATCTGATGCATCAGCTCGGCAGTCTCGCTGGGGTTCATACCGGCAGCGGGTTCATCCAGCAGAATCACGGAAGGATTGGTCGCCAGCGCCCGGACGATCTCCAGCCGGCGCTGAACGCCATAGGGCAGGCTTCCCGCCTTCTCGTTGGCATGTTCCGCAAGCCCCATGAAATCCAGCAGCTCCATGGCCTTCTCATTGGCGCGCTTCTCGGCCTTGAAGTAGCCGGGCAGGTGCAGAACGCTTGAGAAGAAGGAGCACTTCATGGAATTGTGCAGGCCGACCTTGACGTTGTCCAGAACGGTCATGTCCGTAAACAGGCGGATATTCTGGAAGGTTCGGGCAATGCCCAGCTTATTGACCTTGTATACCGGCATTCCCTTGATGTCGATGCCGTTGACCAGCACGGAGCCGCGGGTGGGCTGATAGACGCCGGTGAGCAGATTGAAAATGGTGGTCTTGCCCGCGCCGTTGGGGCCGATCAGGCCGGAGATCTCGGTGGGGCCGATGGTAATGTTGAAGCTGTCCACAGCCGTCAGGCCGCCAAAGTCGATGCCCAGGTTCCGCACGTCCAGAACGGGCTGCTTGCCCTGATCCTGCTCACGGACGAAGGTCACGGTGGGAACTTTCAGGATTTTCTTGGAATAGTCATTCATTGCTTCCCGCCTCCTTCTTCTTGAATACACCGGCAAGCTTGTCGGTGACCACGGACATGGCTTCCTTCACCTTGGGAGACCAGGTAAAGAGCATCACAACGATCAGAACCACGGCGTAGAGAATCATCCGGTAATCCTGCAAGCCGCGCATGGCCTCCGGCAGAACGTACAGCACCGTAGCGGAAATGATGGAGCCGAGGATATTGCCCATGCCGCCCAGCACCACGAACACCAGAATGTTGATGGAGGTATTGAAATTGAACTTTGAGGCGGTGAGGGAGGAATAATTCAGGCCGTACAGCGCCCCCGCCATGCCCGCCAAGAAGGCGGAGACTACGAAGGCTTTTAGCCGGAACGCCGTAACGTTGATGCCCACGGATTCCGCGGCGATGCGGTTGTCCCGGACGGCCTTGATGGCGCGGCCTTCCTTGGAGTTGATCAGATTCAGCACGACGAACAGCGTCACAAGAATTAAGGCAAAGCCAATGGGGAAGGTCGCCAGCTTGGCAACGCCGGTGGCGCCCATGGGGCCGTTGATGATCATGCTGCCGCCGTCGGCAAGCAGAGGCTTTTCGGTGCCGATCACAAAATGAACGCCGTTGGCATCGCTGCCAACATACATATTGTTGATCAGGTTTTTCAGGATTTCGCCGAAGGCCAGCGTCACAATGGCGAGGTAGTCGCCTCGCAGGCGCATGACCGGCAGGCCGATGACGACGCCGAACAGTCCCGCCATCACGCCGCCGCAGACAATGGCGACGATCAGCAGCAGAACCTTGCTGGCAATGACGGTCTTCAGCAGCGCCGCCACGATGATGCCGGTAAAGGCGCCCACCCCCATGAATCCGGCGTGACCCAGGCTCAGCTCACCGGAAATGCCCACCACCAGGTTCAGGGAAACGGCCAGAACGACGTAGGCACAGATGGGAACCAGGAAGCCTTCTACGGAACTGGAAAGCATATGGGATGCGGACAGCATCTGCATGATGACAAAGCCCAGGATGACCACACCGTAGGTTACCAGATTCGTGCGGTGGAGCCCAATGTATTGTTTCAGTTTCATGGCACTCACCTCACACTTTCTCCTGCACGTTCTTGCCCAGCAGTCCGGCGGGCTTGACGAGCAGAATGACAATCAGAACCAGAAATACGATGGCGTCGGAGAACTGGGTGGACAGGTACGCCTTGCTGAAGGTCTCAATGACGCCCAGAAGGATGCCGCCCAGCATTGCGCCGGGAATGGAGCCGATGCCGCCGAAGACCGCCGCGGTAAAGGCGCGGATACCGGGCATGGAGCCGGTGGTGGGCATCAGGGTCGGCACGGTGGAGCAGAGCAGCACACCGGCGACGGCCGCCAGAGCGGAGCCAATGGCAAAGGTGACGGAAATGGTGCGGTTGACGTTGATGCCCATCAGCTGCGCCGCGTCCCGATCCTCGGACACCGCCCGCATGGACTTGCCCATTTTGGTTCTGTTTGTAAACACGGTCAGCCCGATCATGATGACGATGCAGGCCGCGACGGTCACGATCACTTCTCCCGTGATGGTCAGGCCGCCGTTAAAGAGCACCAGGGGCTTTATGGCCACGATGCTCTTGAAGTTCTTTGGGGCAGACCCAAAAATCAGCTGGGCGGCATTTTGCAGGAAGTAGCTGACACCGATGGCGGTGATCAGCACCGCGAGACTCGGAACGCCCCGCAGGGGCTTGTAGGCCAGTCCCTCGATCAGCACGCCCAGAAGCGTACACACGATGACGGCTGCCAGAACACCCACCGCCGGGGGAAGTCCCAGATAGCTCGTTACGCAGTAGGACATATAAGCGCCCACCATGATCACGTCGCCGTGGGCGAAGTTCAGCATTCTGGCAATGCCGTACACCATGGTATAGCCCAGGGCGATGATGGCATACACCGAACCGATGCTGATGCCGTTAATCAGATACTGTAAAAAACTCACAACTGCATTCCTCTCTTTCCAACAACCTGTGACGAGGACACACGCCTGTGTTCTTCTCACAGGCTGTCGGCATCCGTTTACGACCGGCAGCCGGACAGGGTTTCCCCTGTCCAGCCACCATTGGTTTGTTAATCGTGCTTATTCCGCGCTGACGTAAGTGCCGTCCTTGATCACAACGGCCATGGGGCTCTTGGAAACCTCACCGGTTGCCTTCCAGGTCATGCCCTTGCCGGTCAGGCCGTCATAGGTCATGGAGGTGAACTGGCCGACCAGGATGTCGTTGATCTCGGAAGCACTCATATCCGGGGTCACGCCGCCCGCGACGCAGGCCTGGTAGAGAGAGCAGATGACGTCGTAGGCATCGGCGGCGAACTGGTTGGGAACGATGCCGGTCTTCTCCTTGTATTTGGCAACGAAGGACTGGGTAGCCTCATCGGAAGCGTCGGCGGAGAAGGGGGTCAGGAGCATCAGACCCTCGGCCAGAGCGGGATCAAAGCCTTCCACGGCCAGGATGCCGTCCATGCCATCGCAGCCGAAGAAGGTGGGGGCGTAGCCGATGGTATTGGCATAGGTCAGAACCTGAGCTGCCTCGGTGGCGTAGAAGGGCAGGAACACCAGGTCGCAGCCGGCGTCCTTGCACTTGGTCACCTGGGTGGTCAGGTCGGACTTGTTGTCGGCGGTGAAGGCTTCCACACAGGCAATGTTCAGGCCCTTGGCCTGCGCCTCGGCGGCGAACTTCTCGTAAATGCCGGAGGAGTAGACGTCGGAGGAGTCGTAGATCACGCCGATGGTGCTGCCCAGGTCATGGGTCGCCATGTAGTCGGCGGAAGCGACGCCCTGGTTGGGGTCGGTGAAGCAGATCTGGAAGATGTTGTCGCCGTACTCAATGATGGAAGCGCCGGAGCCGGAGGGGGTCAGCATAAAAATCTTGTCGTTGGCGCACTCGGCGGCAACCACGTTGCAGGGGGCGGTGGTGACAGGGCCGGCCATGATCTGCATGCCCTTGCCCTTCAGGGCATTGTAGGCATTGGCAGCCTTCTCGGTGTCATGCTCGTCATCCTGGCATTTCAGCTCGAACTGCAGACCGCCCTTGGCGTTCACTTCCTCAACGGCAATTTCCATGCCGGCCTGAACAGCCGTACCGTAGACGGCGGCACCGCCGGTCAGAGGGCCGGACATACCAATCTTGATTGCATCGGAGCTCCCCGCAGCCTTCTTAGAGCCGCATCCGGTGAACATTGCGGCTACCATCAGGGCAGCCATCAGCATAGCAAGTACTTTTTTCATGATAGTGTTCTCCTTTTTCATTTCTTACTATAAAAAAGCGGTTCGCCCAGGGCGTAACCGCTTCTTCATACCATGTGAAGCCCCGGTCACGCCGCTGCTGCCAGCAGCAGTCGTACAACGCAAATGGACACCGCCAGAATCATGGCAGTGTCCAGAATGGGGCTAATTCGCGCAGAGGAACATGCCGCTGCCATAGTGCAGCGGGTAGAGCTGTAAGTGGTAGAAAACCGTGCCGTCATCGTCATGTACCTCCTGAAGAATTTTAGCATATTGTATCCCACAGAAAGACATTTGTCAACGAGGAAAAGATTACAGAATCTTTTCCGTTTTTTCGCCTTTTTTGTGTATAACGCACAAGGGAACCTCCGATGAAATCGCCGCCGGTCAGAGGTGATTTCATCAGAGGTTCCCAAGGACATTATTCCCCGTCCAGGACGGACTTGCAGGCGGCGAGAACCTTGCTCAGAACCGGCACGCAGGTGGCGCTGCCGTAGCCGCCGTTTTCCACCACCACGATGAAGGCCAGGGGGTACTGCTCGTCCTCCACGAAGCCCGCGAACATGGCGTTGGATTTCTGTCCGCCCCCCAGCTGGCTGGTGCCGGACTTGGCGCAGACGTTCATGCCGTTAAAATTCCAGTCGCCGTAGACGCTCTGCACGTTGTTGCGCATGTAGGCCTTGACCTGGTCGGCCACGTCCTGAGACATAATGCGGCCGGTGGTTTTCGTTTTTGCCTCGTAGGTCAGCTCTTCGCCGCTGCGAACCTCCGACACCAGATACGGCTCCGCGCCCACGCCGCCGCCAGCAATGGCGCCCATGAAGGTCATGTAGCGGGCGGGGTTAATCAGGTCGGTGTGCTGGCCGATGCAGCTCCAGGCAAAGGACACCGGGGCGGTGTTGGAAATGTCGTAGTTGCCCTCGGCGGTGGTGACGCCGTCAAAACTCAGGCTGTCCGTGACGCCGAACTGCTTCACGTACTTCACCATATTCTTCTTCCCCACCAGCTCCGCGATCTGGGCGAAGGCGCAGTTGCAGGAATTGGCGAGGGCGGTTTTCAGGGTCAGGGTGCCATGGGCTTTTTCGCAGGTCACCTTTTCCGTGCCGTACTCATAAGCGCCATAGCAGGTGAAGGTCTTGTCCAGAATATCCGGGACGCAGTCCAGCGCCGCGGCGGTAGTGACCACCTTGAAAATGGAGCCGGGGACGTAGGTGGATTGCAGGAAGCGGTTTAAGTAAACGCCGTCATACTGCCCGGAGGTGTCCGTGGCGATGTCCGGCACATTGTCCGGGTCGTAGGTGGGCGTGGTCAGAGCGCAGAGGATCTCTCCCGTTTTGTAGTTGTACACGCCGACGGTGCCTTTTCTGCCATCCATGGCTTCCAGCGCCGCGTTCTGTACTCTCGCCGACAGGGTCAGATTCATCTCGCCCCCCTCGCCGCTGCTGTCGTATACGCCGCTGACCAGGTCGAAGCCCGCCATTTTTCCCGCGTAGTGGGAGACGGCGGAGGCGCTGATGTAGCCCTTCCGGTCGCCCAGCCAGTGGAGCGTGGATTTGCGGGTGGTTTCATCGGAGGAATAGGTGCGCTCCTCGGTAATGTCCAGCAGCACGTTCCCGGAACGGTCGGTCACCGTGCCGCAGCCGATGTTGGCGTTGTTATATACATGAGGGGAGCCGGGAAAGGTCACCCATTCCCCCGCCTGGGTCACGTATTCCCACAGGAAGAACATCATGCCCCCCAGAAGCACAGCCAGGAACAAGCCCATGATCCAGGTTCTTTTGGTTACGCGGTTCATCCGCTCACGCTCCCTTCTTGTTCAGGCGGACGGCAAAGCTGGCATTCTGCCGGGTATCCGCCGCCTTGACGAAGGCAAGCAGCCCCCAGGCGCCGACCATGCTGGTGCCGCCGTTGCTCAGAAACGGGAAGGTCACGCCGGTGAAGGGCAGAATATCCAGCGTGCCGAGACAGTTCAGAATGGTCTGAATCACCAGAATGCTGGCAGCGGTGCAGGCGCCGATGGAATAGAAGCTGCTCCGGGCGACCCGGGCGGTGCGGATGGCAAAAAAGCCGTAAGCCGCCACGCACAGCACCATCATCACCGCCACGATCAGCCCCCATTCCTCGGAAATGGTGGCAAAGGCGATGTCGGAATCCGCCGCGAACACGTGCTTCAGGAAGCCCTGTCCCGGCCCCAGGCCGAACAGGCCGCCGGAGGCCACGCACATCAGCGCCTGAACCTGCTGGTAACCGGCGTTCAGTGGATCGTCCCACACATGCCGCCACACGGAAAACCGTCGCAGGGCGTGGGGCGCGATTTTCAGCGCCAGCACTCCCGCAAAGATCAGCGCCGTAACGGCCAGCGCCACGGTACCCATACTGCCGGAACGAAGATAGGCAATCACAAGGAAGGCACAGAAGAAAATCAGCGCCGTGCCGAAGTCGTTCATCAGGGCAAGCAGGCCGCAGATGAGAATGGAATAGGCGATAAAAATGTAAATATTCCGTTTGCTCATGATCCTGTCCATGGTGGACGCGCCGGCATAGACGAAGCAGACCTTGCTCAGCTCCGACGGCTGCAAGGACAGACCGCCGATGACCAGCCAGTTTTTCGCGCCGTAATACTCGGTGCCGAATACCAGCGTCACCATCAAAAAGCCCACGCCCGCAACCGTGGCCAGATACCGGACGACCTTCGCCCGCTCCAAGTCCCGCAGCGACCAGCCGATGACGAGAAACGTCACCACCCCCAGCGCCATGGCGGCAAGCTGCTTCAATGTCTCCCCCGGCTTCACCGTGGCGATGGCGGCCATGCCCATGGTGCACAGGAAGAAGGCCATGGTCTCCACCTCAAAGGATTTCCGACGAATCATGCAGTAGAACAGGTACAGCAGCCACTGCCCCAGGAAAATGCCGCCGAAACCCATGAGAACGCTGGGGATCGTCTCCTGCTGGCCGTTCAGCAGAAAGCCAAGCAGCATCAGGCACTGCAAAATGGACAGCATCATCAGGTTCGCCACGCTGTCCCAACCGCTTGCGGCCTTGGTGCGAAGCTCCGCCTGACGCGCCTCCTGATGCTCCGTAATGGGCTGGAGCTGCATTTCCACGCCGCCGATGGAGATACGGTCTTTGGGCTTTAACGCACAAATCTGCACCTTCCTGCCGTTGACCAGGGTTCCGTCCTTGGAACCGGCGTCCGTGATCGTCCAGCTGCCGTCGTCGTACCGGGTCAGAACCGCGTGGTTCCGGGACACGGTGGGAAAGTCGATGGTCACGTCGCTGGATTTGCTCCGGCCGATGACGTTCTCCCAATGGGTGATGGGAATCTGGCTGCCGTCGGTCATGTTCAGCCACGCCCAGATTTCCGGCTCCCGCCGGAAGGTCAGCAGGGGCAGGACGCACCGCAGAAGCAGTATGGCGCTGAGCACCGGTACGGCATAGCGCAGAACCCCCACATAGGAGCCTGCGTAGTTTTCCTGTGCCAGCGTCAGGGATTCCAGAATATTCTGCATACCATCACCCTCCTTTCTTCGGGTAATTCTTATGTTTAATAAAATGACACATTTTCGTTCAGATGTCAAATGAACATTTTCTTAAGCTTCCATTTCCCGCAGGATTTTGATTTCCCCGGCGTATCCGGGCAGCTCGTTGGGGGTTTCCAGAATCATGGGCTTGTCCTTGAGATGCGGGTGATTTACGATCCGTCGGAAGGTTTCCAGCCCCAGGCTGCCCTTTCCCAGACATTCATGGCGGTCTTTGTGGCTGGCGAAGGGGTTCTTGCTGTCGTTCAGGTGCAGGGCGTGCAGTCTGTTCAGGCCGATCACCCGGTCAAATTCCGCCAGCACGCCGTCCAGGTCATTCACGATGTCGTAGCCGCCGTCGTAGACGTGGCAGGTGTCCAGGCATACCCCCACATTTTCGCTTCCCACGGCGTCCAGGATGTCCTTTAATTCCTCAAACCGTCCGCCGATCTCGCTGCCCTTCCCCGCCATGGTTTCCAACAGCACCGTCACCGGATAGTCGTGGCGCAGGGCGTTTTTCAGGGCGGCGGCAATGTAGTCGATTCCCGCCTGGGTTCCCTGCCCCACATGGCTGCCGGGGTGGAAATTGTAGAAATTTCCGGGAAGCGCCGCCATGCGCCGCAGATCGTCCTCTAAAATTCCCGCGGCAAAGGCTCTGGCGTCCGCGTCGGCGGTGCAGAGATTCATGGTATACGCCCCATGGGCGACCAGTTTGCCAAAGTGGTTTTCTTCCAGCATGGCGGCGGCTTTTGCCGTGTCCGCCGGATCCTCCGGCTTGGCCTTGCTGCCCCGGGGATTCCGGGTAAAAAACGCGAAGGTATTCGCCCCGATGGACAGCGCGGTCTTCACCATCGCCGCGTTCCCGCCGGATGCGGAAAGATGACAGCCAAAATAACCCAAAACGATCCCTCCTTTTGGGGTATTATAGCATATCCCATAGGAAAAAGCAAATTTTCTCTTTCCCCCGGCAGCGCAGATGTGCTATAATGTCAGGAATAACCGCCGGGAGGAATCCGCATGCCCAAGTCAGACAATCAGAAGCTGAAAATCCTTTATATCCTCGACTACCTGCAAAAAAATTCTCACCTGGATCACCCGGTGAGATCGTCGGAGCTTCTTTCCATGCTGGAAGAGCACAATATTGTATGCGATCGCAAAACCGTCTACTCGGACGTCGCGGCCTTGCAGGATTACGGCGTGGACATTCTCTCCGTCCCCGGAAAGAACGGCGGCTACTACATTGCCTCCCGGAATTTTGAGCTGCCGGAGCTGAAGTTGCTCATCGACGCCGTCCGGTCCAGCCGGTTCCTCACGGAGAAAAAATCCCGGGAGCTGATCGAAAAGCTGTGCAGCCAGTGCAGCGTCCACGACGCAAGGCTCATGCGCCGGGACGTGCTGGTTTCCGGGCGGGTCAAAAGCATGAACGAGTCCATTTACTTTAACGTGGACGCCGTTCAGGAGGCCATCGCCCAGAACAGGCAGATCACCTTCCGGTATTTTGACTGGGACTTGGGCGGCAAGCGGAAATACCGAGACCGAAGCTATCAGGCAAGCCCCTACGGCCTGTGTCAGGACAACGAAAACTGCTACCTGCTCGCCCACTCCCTGCGTCACGGTGTGACCTCCTACCGCGTTGACCGCATGAGCAATATCCGGCTGACGGAGGAAAGCCGCACCCCCTGCCCGGAGCTGACGGGCAAGGCATTGGCGGAACATGCTTCCCGGCTGTTTCAGATGTTCTCCGGGGAAGAAACCGCCGTGAAGCTGCGCTTCGACCGGAGTCTCATCAACGTGGTGGTAGACCGCTTCGGTAAGGACGTTATCTTAATTCCCGACGGGGACGATCATTTCGTCTTTACCGTCAACGTGGCGGTGTCCCCCATGTTTTTAAGCTGGGTCATCGGCTTCGGCAGCAAGGCGAAAATCCTGTATCCCCAGAGCGTGGCCGACGCCTGCGTCCAGATGTGCCGGGAAGCCATGGCGCAGTATTCAGACTAACTTGAATGAGTCGAACACATCCCGCCACACGATCTGGGATTTCTCCGTGGTATCCGCGTCCCGGAGAACGGACATGCAGTAGTGGTAGTTCCCGTCGTCCAGAATCACCGCCCTGCCCAGCTGGTCGCCGTTCTCCCCCGCCGATGCCCAGACGAAGTCATACCGCTTCGCCCCGTCCTGCGCCGTCTCCATCACCGTCAGATTGTCCGGAGTGTAGCCGGATATCCGCTGAATGGTGGCGCTTAAATCCCCGCCGCTGACGGTCTCGACGATGATCTCATAGTCTTCGCTGAGGTAGACCTGCTCCGAGTCGCTTTCCAGCACCGGCGCCATGGCGTTGTCCGGAAGCCGAACGGAAATTTCCCCCGGCTGCGCCATTACGGGCTGAACGATGTCGTCCGAAATTGTTTCCAGCGTTTCCTTCGCTGCACAGCCGCACAAGAGCGACGCCAGCGCCAGTAAAATCCAAAGCTTTTTCACAAAAATCCCTCCCGAAAGGAAATCAGTATGAAAGATCTTCTCCTTCTTTACCTCGTTATAATCAATGCGGCCGGTTTTGCGCTTATGCTTGCGGACAAGCACAAAGCGAAGAAAAACCTCTGGCGCATTCCGGAAGCGACCCTGATGACCGTGGCGGCGCTGGGCGGAAGCGTGGGCAGTCTGCTGGGTATGTACACGGTGCGCCACAAGACGAAGCACCCCAAGTTCACCGTCGGCATTCCGCTGCTTCTGGCGCTTCAGACCGTTGCCGCCATTGTGGTGATGGCAAAATTTCCGGGGATTCTCCGCTAAAGAATTGGCGCTGTCCGCATTATGCGGACAGCGTCAAAATCATGTTAATAAGCATCAGAACGGTCAGAACAATCACGCCGGCGTTTAGAAAGAAGCATTTCAGGCACCGGCGGTCGATCCACTCGCTTTGGATGTACCCCCGGACATCGGCGCGGTTGGCGATCAGAATTGCCACCGCCGCCACAAAAAATCCGCCGAAAACCGTGAGATTCATTGCCGACGCCGCCATTTCCGGCAAATTCGCCGTCAGACGGCTCAGCAAATCCGCCAGCACCAGATTGTTGAAAATATGGAGCGCCATGGACCATCCGACGGAATATTCCACCGCCACATACCCCAGCACCAGCCCCACCGGAAAGGCATAGGGCGTTTGCAGCAGATTCCCATGAAACAGCCCAAAGAGAAACGCGGAACCTAAGATTGCAAACCGCTTGCCGTAAGGCCGCAGCGACCGCAGGATGAAGCCCCGGAAGATCAGTTCCTCCGAAATGGGCGCCAGGAGCGACGCATACAGAAACATGCTGACGGTGTCCGAGCTGCCGGAAACGGCGTCCAGCGTTCCGGTGGCAGATCGGCCGAAGCAGTTCATCACCAACTCAAGAAGATTGATCCAAACCGAATTGACCATCTGCGTCCCGGCGCACAGGCACATCATGCACAGGAAAATTCCCGGCCTCATGGGCTTTTCCCGTCTCAGCACTTCCCCGCCCCAAAATTCTCCGCCCTTCCAGGCGTACAGGATCACCAGCGCGACGGCCGTGGAAACGATGTACCCCCATGCGTTTCCGGCCAAAGCCGCCGTATCCGGGACGTACTGGAAATTTCCCTCCATGAAAGCGTTCAGGTACCCCGCGATCACATCTCTTAGCATCGCCACGGAAACCAGAATGTTCATCAGTACATAGTATCCCACCAGCGTCCAGCCCACGGGGCTGAAGCGCTTACGGAGCCATTTGTTGATCTGTTTCTCGTTCATAGCTTTCCTCCATAATGATCGCTTCCGCCGTCATGATGCCGTCGATGGCCGCGGACATGATGCCCCCGGCGTAGCCCGCTCCCTCTCCCGTGGGGTACAGCCCCCGAAGGGAGGACTGCCGGGACGAATCCCGGACGATCCGCACCGGAGAGGAACTGCGGGTCTCCGGCGCGGTCATCACCGCGTCCGGGTCTGCAAAACCCTTCAGTTTCCCGTCCAGCCGGGGCAGCGCCCGGGCAATGGCGTCGGTGATTTTCTCAGGAAGCACATCGTGCAGGTCGCACCAGGCCACCCCCGGGCGGTAGGTCGGCGTTACCCGCCCCGCTCCGTCACTTGGTCTTCCGGCAAGAAAATCTCCCACCTTCTGCGCCGGGGCGCGGTAGCTGCCGCTGACGCGGTAGGCGTTTTCCTCGATCTCCCGCTGCCAGCGCATCCCGCCGAGAACACCTTCGTAGGGGAAATCGGCGGGATTCACCGTCACCAGCAGCGCCGCGTTGGCGTTTTCTCCGTCCCGGTCGGCATAGCTCATGCCGTTGGTGACCACCCGGCCTTCCTCGCTGGCCGCCGCCACTACGTACCCGCCCGGACACATGCAGAAGGTGTACACCGTTTCCCCGTCCAGGTGCTCAACCAGCTTATAATCCGCCGGGGGCAGCGCGGGATTTTCGCCGCCGTACTGGGCTGTATCAATGTCCCGCTGCCGGTGCTCAATGCGCACGCCCATGGCGAAGGGCTTCGGCTCCATGGGAACGCCGGAAGCGTCCAGCATTTCAAAGGTATCCCGGGCGCTGTGTCCGATGGCCAGCACCGCCCGGTCGCAGGGGATCACCGCCCCGTCGGCGATTTTCAGCCCGGTCAGGCGGCCGTTTTCCGTACACAGTCCGGTGACCTGGGTGTTGAACCGCACCTCGCCCCCCAGGGCGATGATACGTTTGCGCAGATTCTGCACCACGGTCAGCAGTACATCGGTGCCGACGTGGGGCTTGGCGTCGTAGAGGATGTCCTCCCTCGCCCCCGCCGCCACGAACTGTTCCAGAATCCAGCCGATTCTGGGATTGTTGACCCCGGTGTTCAGCTTGCCGTCGGAAAACGTCCCCGCGCCGCCCTCGCCGAACTGGACGTTGCTTTTCGTGTCCAGCTCCCCCGTTTGGAAGAATTTTTCTACCTTGGCGTGGCGGGACGCGGCGTCCTCTCCCCGTTCCAGCACCAGCGGCTTCCAGCCCGCCAGCGCCAGAATCAGCGCGGCAAACATCCCCCCGGGGCCGAAGCCCACCACCACCGGCCGTTTTTCCGGCGAACCGGCGGACTTCGGCGGGCGGTAGCGGGTCGCCGGGGCGATGGACGCCCGCTTGCAGCCGCTTTGCTTCAATATTTTCTTCTCGCTGCCGTCCACCGTCACGTCGATGGTGTAAATAATGCGCACGTTGGGCTTTTTCCGGGCGTCCACACTCCGCCGGACGATTCGCACGCCCCGGATTTTGGAGTTGGGGATCCGCAGCATCCGCGCCGCCTCAAAGGGCAGCTGGTGGGCGCTGTGTTCCGGCGGCAGGGAAATATCGCTTAAACGGATCATGTGTCGCTCCTCCCGGCGCTCTGCCCGGCCAGACGGCCGGAGCTCCACGCCCACTGTAAATTGTAGCCGCCGCAGTCCCCGTCAATATCTAAGACCTCTCCGCAGGCGTAAAGCCCCGGAACAAGACGGCTTTCCATGGTCGTTTCGTCAAATTCCGACGTGAGGATGCCCCCCGCCGTCACCTGGGCGCTGTCCATGCCCATGGGCTCGGTCAGATGTACGCTCAGCGCCTTCGCCCCGTGGGTGGCCTGACGCAGCTCCTCGTCGGAAAGGCCGGCAACCGCGCCGCTGGGAGAAATCCCCGCCGTCTGGGTCAGCACCCGGCCAAGGCGGTTGTGCAGGATTCCCGTGAACAGCTCCGAGACGGGAAGATTGGTGCTTCTGCGCCGTTTTAGCTCAGATATCAGGGTGTCTTCCGACATATCCGGCAGGAAATCCAACTGGCACACCCACTCGCCGCCGCCCTGACACACATCCCGGGACACCTCAAAAATCACCGGCCCGCTGAGACCGTACTGGGTAAATTGCAGCTCCCCCGTGCTTTCGGAAAACCGCTTTCCGTCGTGGAGGATGACCGCATGGCAGTTTGCGCGGACGCCTTTCAGGCTCGCAGCCGCGTTCCAGCTGCTTTTCAGCTGCACCAGCGCCGGGCGAAGCCGGGTGCAGCTGTGGCCGAAGCTCCGCAGAATTTGATAGCCGGACATGCTGCCCCCCAGCTTCGTCCCTGCAAGGCCGCCGCAGGCGACGATAAGCCGGTCGCATTCCACCGTCTCGTCCCCGGAAATGATGCGGAAGCCGGAAACCGTTTTCTTCACTTTTTTCGCTTCAAACCCCAACTTTACCGTGATATTCGGCTTTTCCAGGGCAAACCGCAGCACATCCACCACGGAATTTGCCTGGTCGGAATAGGGATACACCCGCCCGGAATCCTCCGCCACGGTGAGAAGCCCCAGACTCCGGAACCACTCCAGCGCCGCCGTGGGGGGGAACTTCCCCAGCGCATAGTCGGCAAACCCCGGATTTTCCCCGTGGTAGCCGCCGGACGCCCCGTGGAGATTGGATAAATTGCAGCGCCCGTTGCCGGTGGCCTGAAGCTTGCGCCCGACCCTCGCCTGCCGCTCCATGAGGACGACCTGCCCGCTTTCGTTTTCCGCCGCAGCCAGCGCCGCCGCCATTCCCGACGCCCCCGCGCCGATGATTCCTGTCACCATGTCCGATTCCTTTCCGCCCGAGGGCGTTCTTTTCCCCTATTATACTCTACCCGCCGCCGTCATACAAGAAAAACTTCTTTCCACATGGCAAAAGTTGTGGTATAGTACCATTGGTGATCGCATGGAACGAAGCAACATTGAAAAAATCGCCCAGTCCGCCGAGGATCGGCTGCTTCTGGCGAAGCTCTGGGACAAAATGAACGCGGGAATGCGGAAGAATATCCCCGCCGCCACCTGCTTTCTCTCCCCCCGGGAGCTGGAAATGGCAAAATATCTCTTCGGCGAGCAGGAGGGGCTGTACGCTTTCGGCGGCTACGAGGATGCGGAACGAAAAATGCTGGTCTTCCTGCCGGACTATCTGGACGAAGCCAGTCTCTACGGCGAAGACAGCCCCTGCGTGTGCCTGCGCGCCGCGTTCTTTCAGGGGGACAGCCCCAGCCACCGGGACTTTCTGGGGGCGCTGATGGGCGCGGGCGTCGGCCGGGAGACGGTGGGCGACATCTGCGTGGACAAGGGCAGCTGCGACTTTTTTGTCACGGCGGAGATTGCCCCCTATTTATTGCAGACCTTCACCTCCGCCGGACGGACGAAGCTGCATTTGCGCCAAATTCCCCTTTCGGGCGTCCACATCCCGGAGCCGGAAATCAAGGAGATCCGGGACACGCTGGCATCGTTACGGCTGGACAGCGTCATATCCTCCGGCTTTCGCATCGGGCGGAGTCTCGCCGCCCAGTACGTAACCGCCGGAAAAGCCGCCATTGACGGTCTACCCTGCGAAAAACCGGACAAGCCCGTCCCGGAGGGCGGGAAAATCTCCGTCCGGGGGCTGGGAAAAATCAAGCTTGCGGCCATCAACGGCCGGACAAAAAAGAACAGAATTTCGGTGGTCATCCACCGGTATGTGTGAGGTTTTACAAAAAACATGAAAATGGACGAAGTGATCGCCAGAATCAACGTTCTAGCAAAGAAAGCAAAAGCAGAGGGCTTGACCCCCGAGGAACTGACGGAGCGGGACAAACTGCGGCGAATCTACATCGATTCCGTCAAGGCCAATCTGGTAGGTCAGCTGGAAAACACCTACATCATCGGCACCGACGGTGTCAAGCGGAAGGTAGAAAAGAAGTCCTGAGCGGCGTGGCTTCGGCCACGCCATTTTTCAAAATTTTTTGAAAAATGCGTGAGGTTTTGCGTGCAAAATCGATCTATAGGGGTGAAGGACAAACTACAAGTGAGGTGACCAAACATGGATGACGGCAAAATCATAGATATGTTCTTCGCCAGAAATGAGGACGCCATCCGGCATACCGATGCCGCCTACGGGCGACGGCTGTATCATCTGGCAGACCGGATCGTGGAAAACGGTCAGGACGCGGAGGAAAGCGTCAGCGATACCTACCTGAAAGCGTGGAACACGATCCCGCCAAAGCGTCCGGAGCATTTCTTCGCGTACATCGCCAAAATCTGCCGGAATTTCGCCCTGAAAAAGGTGGTCTGGAAGAACGCCCAGAAGCGGAAGGCGGAGGTCGTGACCCTGACCCAGGAAATGGAAAACTGCATTCCGGATACCTACCGGGACAGCGCCGCAGACGCCCGGGAGCTGGGACAGCTTCTGGACGCATTTCTCCGAACCCTGACCCCGGACAATCAGATGGTCTTTCTCCGCCGGTACTGGTACGTGGATACCATCGCGGAGATTGCCGCCCGGTACGGCATCAGCGAAAGCGCCGTACAAATGCGGCTGAACCGGACGAAGCAAAAGCTTTCGGCATATCTTGCAAAGGAGGGCATTCGCGTATGAACGGAAAGGATATTTTTCGGGGTCTACAGTATATCGGCGACGATCTCATTGAAAACGCGGAAACCGGACAGTTCCCCGCCCAGAATCAAGGGAGCGGGAAGACGCGCCGTCCCATCCGCCGTCCCCTGCTGATTGCGGCGCTGATCGCGCTGCTGCTTCTGCTGGTGGGGTGCGCCGTTGTCTACGTGCTGAAACTGGAAAACGTAAAAATCGGAACGGGAACGGCACAGCGGGATTATTCCGTGGTGGACGGAGTATATGTGGAAGACCCTCACACCGTCAACACCACCGCTCTGACTCTGGCCGGTCTGAAAGGCTCCAATGCCTATAAGGCGTGTGCGGATTTTTACGCTTACGAGACGGAATTCCGGGCAAGCGTGTCCGTGGACGACAGCGGGACAGACTACCGCAGCGCCATGGACGCCAAGGCGAAGGAGCTGGCGGAACAATACGGCCTGAAGCCGGAGGGACAGCGCCTGAAATTCCGCACCACCCGGAACATGTGCGACGCGCTGGGTGTGGAGCGGTTCGCGCGGGACAATCCGGATGTCAGCGCGGATATCACAGGCGGTGAATGCTACGACACCGGAAACTTTTCTCTGTATATCGACTTCCGCTTCCCGGAGGATGCGGGCTACGAGATGTGCAATACCACGGGATTCCTGCGCTGGAACCGGCAGGACTGTTTCAGTCAGGACTACATAACCCTCGATGACAGCGGCGATTGGGTGGAGCGAAATTATACGACTTCCTCCGGCAGCAATGTCTTGATTCTGACATCTCCCAGTCAGGAGGGGGGGTATATTCTCTGCGACCGGGGAGAAGCCCTGATGAGTCTGGCGCTGGATGTAAACCCTGAATTTCTTAGCGAGGAGGATGCCGGTGTTTTTTCCGCCAGCTATCTGCACCTGACGGACAGGCAGCTGGAGTTGGTAGCAGACTCTATCGACTTTGCCATTCATCCCAATATTCCTACGCAGGCGGATGTGGACGCTCAGGCGGAAATCCCCAATAAAGCGACTCAGGACGGCTATACGCTGGAAGTGAAATCCGTGGAAACCGACGGCTACGTGGCGGAAATCCTCATTGGCGTCACTGCCCCGGAGGATATCGTTTTTACCCCGGAGGATCATTTGCTCTTCGGCAATTATGGAGATCACTTTGTCCCCGCCGACGGTTCTGCTCCACCTTTAAGCATGATGAGAGGCATCTCAACCGTGGACGACGGTGACGGGAAAGCCAACACCGCGACCATTCTTCTGACCCAATCCATTCCCGCAGAGGGTATCGATGCGCCCTTTGCCGCCGGGAGCACCTGGAACCTGCATCTGATTGACCTGATTTGTACCCGATGGGATTCGTCGGAGGTCGGCTATCCGACTGACACCACTCTGGCCGAGGGGGAATGGCTGTTTCCTATCGTCTTTGGAGAGGACAGCGGCGACTAGCGGGAACTTGCCCGCCCCATCCTCATGAAAGCCGGTCTGGGTGTGTCGCTGGACGGAACGAAGCCTGTCATGGAATTCCCGGTTTTCTCCTTCAGGCTTTACAAATTCAGCAGCGCCATTGATCTTGCGCAGATAGACTACGTTCTCCTCCCCGACGGCACAAAGCTGCCCGTTCCTAAACAATAAAGCAACGCAAAAAGCGGGGCGGTCTGCAATTCCGGCAGGCTGCCCCGCATCCGCTTCTTTCCGGGACGGTTTTTCCACTTCCCTTTCTCCCAAAAGTCTGCTATACTGTAAGAAACGTACTTTCAGGAGGCAGTATATGGAATTTCTGCCCATTACCAGACGGGAAATGCTCGACCGCGGGTGGGACGTCTGCGATTTTGTGTACATCATCGGCGACGCCTACGTCGATCACCCGTCCTTCGGCCACGCCATCATCAGCCGGGTTCTGGAAAGCCACGGCTACAATGTGGGCATCATCTCTCAGCCGGATTGGAAAAATCCCAAATCCATCGACGTTTTCGGCCGTCCCCGGCTGGGCTTTCTGGTCTCCGGCGGCAATATGGACTCCATGGTCAACCACTATTCCGTCACCAAGCACCGCCGGAAAACCGATGCCTTCACCCCCGGCGGCGTCATGGGCAAGCGTCCGGACTACGCCACTACGGTCTACTGCAACCTCATCCGCCAGACCTACAAGGACGTTCCCATCCTCATCGGCGGCATTGAGGCGAGTCTGCGCCGGCTGGGGCATTACGACTACTGGTCGGACACCATGAAGCGCTCCATTCTGCTTGACAGCCAGGCAGACCTGCTCATGTACGGCATGGGAGAAAAGACCATTGTAGAAGTGGCCGACGCCCTGAATTCCGGGCTGGACGTGAAGGACATCACCTACATCGACGGCACGGTGTTCAAAACCAGGGAGCCGGACGACAGTCTGCCCACTATCACCCTGCCCTCCTTCGCCGAGATCAAGGCCGACCGGCGCAAATACGCCGAGAGCTTCAAAATCCAGTACGCCAACTGCGACCCCTTCACCGCCAAGCGGCTGGCGGAGCCTTACGACAATTTCTTCGTGGTGCAGAATCCGCCCCAGAAGCCCCTGACCACGGCGGAAATGGACGCGGTATACGACCTTCCCTACATGCGCGCCTACCACCCCAGCTACGAAAAGGCGGGGGGCGTCCCCGCCATCGAAGAGGTCAAGTTCAGTCTGGTGTCCAACCGGGGCTGCTTCGGCGCCTGCTCCTTCTGCGCCCTGACCTTCCATCAGGGGCGGATCGTCCAGACCCGAAGCCACGAATCCATCCTCCGGGAAGCGGAAATCATGGTGAAGGACGGGGATTTCAAGGGCTACATCCACGACGTCGGCGGCCCCACCGCCAATTTCCGCCACCCGGCCTGTGAAAAGCAGCTATCTAAGGGTGCCTGCGGCGGGCGGCAGTGCCTTTACCCCACCCCCTGCAAGAACATGAACGCCGACCACTCGGACTATGTCGCATTGCTTCGCAAGCTGCGGAAGCTCCCCGGCGTCAAAAAGGTCTTCGTCCGCAGCGGCATTCGCTTCGATTATCTGCTGGCAGACAAGAAGGACACCTTTTTCCGGGAGCTGGTGCAGTACCACATTTCCGGCCAGCTGAAGGTCGCCCCGGAGCATGTATCCGACGCGGTTCTCGCCCGGATGGGCAAGCCCCGGAACGCGGTGTACAATCAGTTTGTGGAAAAATATTTCGCTCTGAACCGGCAGTACAATATGAACCAATACCTTGTCCCCTACCTCATGTCCAGCCACCCCGGCTCTACCCTCAAGGAGGCCGTGGAGCTGGCCGAGTACATCCGGGACATGGGCTACAACCCGGAGCAGGTGCAGGACTTTTACCCCACCCCCTCCACGCTGTCCACCGTCATGTACTGCACCGGCCTCGACCCCCGCACCATGGAGCGGGTCTACGTCCCCACCGACCCCCACGAAAAAGCCATGCAGCGGGCGCTGATTCAGTACCGCGACCCGAAAAACTACGCCCTCGTGCGGGAAGCGCTGGTGAAGGCGCACCGGGAAGATTTGATCGGTTCCGGGGCAAAGTGCCTCA
>CAKTKF010000001.1 GCA_934569215.1 uncultured Oscillospiraceae bacterium | reverse complement strand
CCCGCAGTTTAAGAAAGGATGATTCCAAATGGCTCTTGTAACCACAACTGAGATGTTCAAGAAGGCTTACGACGGCGGCTACGCCATCGGCGCTTTCAACGTCAACAACATGGAAATCGTTCAGGGCATCACCGAGGCCTGCCGCGAGGAGAAGGCTCCCGTTATCCTGCAGGTCTCCAAGGGCGCCCGCGCCTATGCCAACCACACTTACCTGGTAAAGCTGGTAGAGGCTGCTGTCATCGAGTGCCCCGAGATTCCCATCGCTCTGCATCTGGATCACGGCCCCGACTTCGAGACCTGCAAGGCCTGCATCGACGGCGGCTTCACCTCCGTCATGATCGACGCCTCCTCCAAGCCCTTCGCCGAAAACATCGAGATCACCCGCAAGGTCGTTGAGTACGCCCATGACCACGGTGTCGTCGTTGAGGCTGAGCTGGGTACTCTGGCCGGCATTGAGGACGACGTCAAGGTCGCCGCTCACGCCGCCTCCTACACCCGTCCCGAAGAAGTGGAAGAGTTCGTGACCAAGACCGGCTGCGATTCTCTGGCCATCGCCATCGGCACCAGCCACGGCGCTTACAAGTTCACCGCTGCCCAGTGCACCCGCAATGCGGACGGCGTTCTGGTTCCGCCTCCCCTGCGCTTCGACGTTCTGGAAGAGGTCTCCCGCCGTCTGCCCGGCTTCCCCATCGTTCTGCACGGTTCTTCTTCCGTTCCTCAGAACTACGTGAAGATGATCAACGAGAACGGCGGCAAGATGCCCGACGCCGTGGGTATCCCCGAGGAGCAGCTGCGTCACGCTGCCGAGCTGTCCGTCTGCAAGATCAACATCGACTCCGACCTGCGTCTTGCCATGACCGGCACCATCCGTCAGTTCTTCAACGAGCATCCCGACAAGTTCGACCCCCGCGAGTACCTGAAGCCCGCCCGTGCCAACATCAAGGAACTGGTTCGCCACAAGCTGGTGGACGTCCTGGGCTGCGCCGGCAAGGCCTGATCGTCAATACCCACCTCATTGGCTCCCGAACATTCGGGAGCCAATTTTTTACTGCAAAACAGCGCCATCCGTGATCGGATGGCGCTGTTTTGCTATGCTTTAGCATAGCAAAATAAGAATGTGCCATTTCCTCGCCCCTGTGGGGCAACCGGAAATGATGCACAAAAACTTCATGTACCGGCGGATGCGCTCTCGCCGCAGGGCGGCATCCACGCCGAAAATGTCCGTGACGAAGTTCAGATATTTTATGCCCGTCATGTACTCGTACAGGTCGGGATTGTCCGGAATGTAGGCGATTTTCCGCTTGCATTCCAGAGGCTTTTCCCGAACGGAATCGCCGCCGATGTAAATTTCTCCCGCGTCAAACTGCAAAATGCCCGCCACGGATTTCAGCGTCGTGGTCTTGCCCGCGCCGTTGTGGCCGATGAAGCCGTAAATCTCACCAGGACGGATGTGCAGGTTCAGGTCGTCTACAGCCTTCTTGTCTCCGTAGGTCTTCGTCAGATGTTCAATGTTCAGCATGTTTTCCCTCTCCTTTTTGGGTTTTGTCAGCCCCGCAAGCCCGCCGCCTGCATGATAGCTTCGATACTCTCCACCGGCTCGCTTCCCCAGAAGTGGTGAATGTCCGCGCATCCGGCGACGTCCAGCAGCTCGTCTGCCTCGTCGGTCAGCAGTCTTTGATAGGCATTGTCCACAAGCTCCAGTTTTTCCACACACAGCGCCTGATCGTCGCCCTTAGCGGCAAGCCATGCGGCGGCCGCTTCGCCGATCTCATCCGCTCCAAGGCCGGTGTTCACGCCCCAGTCCAGCAGCCTGACGGCTGCCTGCACTGCCCGCAGGGAGGAACCGGAGATACCGGGGACAACGTTTTCGTCGATGTCGTCCAGAATGGGCAGGGTCAAAACCGGCTCGGCTACGGTCGGTGCTTCGGTGGGAGTTTCCGTCGGCGCTTCGGTCACAGTGGTATCGGAATCGCTCACGTCGTCGGGAACGGCGGTTTCCTTTGTCCAGATACTGGTTTCTCCCAGTCCCGTCTTGAGGATGACCTCGTCAATCTCCCCTTCCAGAGGGATGGTGACATGGAAGTTCCCCGTTTCAAAAATGCCGAACACCGCGCTGAACCGGAAGCCCACATACAGCTTGCCGCCCAGCTCCTCGGTGTAGCAGCCGCAGAACCCCTCCGGGAAGGAGCCGGGGTAGAAACCCTGGATCGTGACGGCGCTTCCGCTCACGTCCACGGATGTAATGGCCGCCTCCTCGCAGGCGCGGAAGCCGAAAACCTTCCAGCCATAGCGTCCCGCCATAAAAACGCCGGTGAACAAAATCGCCATGACCAGCAGCGTGATGATAACTGTTTTGATAAATTTCATGATATCTCCTTTTCTTTGACGCACTTGTACGTGCCTTCCCGGCACCGCACGCTGTGCAGGGTCGTATGGGTGATTCCCAACAGTTCGTCCATCTCCCTGGCAGCGTTTTCGTAGACGCTGTTCTGATGGTGGACGAGGATGTAATCGGTCTCTTTGATTTTTCCCGCCGCTTCCATGCAGAAGCTGCGCACAGGCGCGGCCAGCGCGAACACCCAGATGGGCGAGCAGACGGTCACGTGGGCATAGCGGGACAAATCTACGCCGATGGGCGCAATGGGCATCGGCCATTTATGCATCCCGTAGCGGCCGCACCACCAGAAGCCCGGCGTCCCCTCCGTCCGTTCGGTGGCGGTTATCTCGTACACCAACCCACCGGTGCGGTCCGCTTCTTCATAAGCCAGCTTCCGCCCGTAGCCCATGCGGGAAAAGAACACCACCAGCCGTTCCGGGTTCGTGCCGATGTTCGGATAGTCGGAAATGTCCACCCGGAAGGCTTCCTGCTTCTCAAACACCCAAGCGGCATAGCCGGTGGCCGCCTGCGCCAAGCCGAAGAAAAAGTAGGCCGTGGACATGAAGTTCAGTGGGAACATGTAGAACTGAATGCAGATCCACAGCATCAGCGTCACGCCGAATACGCCGCCCAGCACCACGCCGGAATGCTTTTTCCCCAACAGCAGCCCCGCTGCCGTCAAGTTGGTCAGGCCGTTCACGGTCAGCAGCGCCCAGCCGGAAAAGGTGAAGTCCTGAAAAACTACGTCGGCAAAGGGCAACACCTGGAAAAAGGGCAGCATGGCGTCCATGCCCATGCTTTTCCCACTGGGATCCAGCAGCATCCCCAGCGCCCCCGCCACTGCCCCTAGGCCGATGAACAGCGTCCAGAAAATCAGAATGCGCCGTGCCGTGCGGAATCGCGATTTTTGCTTCATAGTCTCTTTCCCCTTAATCTGTAATGGATGTCCGGTACCGGGCGCCGACAGCACAGCCGGTTGGTCAGTCTTTTTCTATCCAGTGTCAGCATAGTTTTCTTTTTCTTCGCGCTTTATTGTACAGGAAAACCGTGCTTTTCTATAGGCCTGTTTTGCATCCGAATGTGTCAATTTTATAGATATTATACACTACCCCCGGGAAATGCGGAAGGGCATGTTCCTTAAAATTGCATTAAGTCTGTTGCAGACGCAGTGTTCGTGATTTTGCACAATTTTCGTTCCTTTCTTTTGGCAGCGCCCTCTGAAAAAATGACACCAGATAAAAATTACCACCGGGACGGGGTCGGTTTCCCCATGATAAAATAGGGTCACAAATCCCGGAGAGAAGGGAAAATGAAAGGAGCAAACCCAAATGAAAAAATTCTTAGCGCTGCTGCTGGCTCTGGCGATGGTTCTGTCCATGGCCGCCTGCGGTTCCTCCAACTCCGCCCCCGCTGCCAACGACAGCAAGACCGAAACCAAGTCCGACGCCGCCCCCACCGCCGACGGCGAGAAGATCGTCGTCTGGACGCTGGCCAACGACCTGAAGCAGTTCGCCCAGCGTTATACCGCCGAGACCGGCCGTGAGGTCGAGGTCGTGGTATTCGACTCCGCCGACTATGCCACCAAGATCATGCAGACCCTTGGCACCGAAAGCTCTGACCTGGACGTGTTCGTCGGCGAGCCTCAGATGCTGCCCAACTTCTTTGAAGCCGGTTTTGCCGCCGACCTCAGCGAGCTGGATGCCCAGGTTGCCGAGAAGCTGGTGGACTACACCTACGAAGCCGGTAAGGACGATCAGGGCGTTCTCCGCGCCGTTTCCTATCAGGCCTGCCCCGGCTCCGTGATCTACCGCCGGGATCTTGCCCAGGAAGTCTTCGGCACCGACGACCCCGACGCCATCGGCGAGAAGTTCTCCTCCTTCAACAAAATCGTGGAAACCGCCGCCGAGCTTGACAAGGCCGGTTACTCCATCTTCGGCGACACCGGCGCGCTGCGTTGGTTCTCCATCAGCTCCAACCCCTGGGTCAACGAGAATAACGAAATCATCGTCGATCAGGACCGGCTGGACTACTTTGACGCCGCCGTTGCCCTGTATCAGAACGACTACGTGGCCAACGCCTCCGAGTGGTCCGCTCCCTGGTACGCCTCCATGGCCGGCCCCCTGCCCGTGCTGTCCGCCGATGCCAACGTCTGGGAAATGACCGGTGACGGTCTGGCCGAGGACATCGCCAACGGCGCCGAGACCACCCAGGTCTTCTCCTACGTCATGCCCTCCTGGGGCGCTCTGATCATCCGGGACAACGCCGGTGACAACAAGGGCAAGTTCGGCGTCTGCTCCGGCGTGTGCAGCTTCTTCGGCGGCGGCACCTTCCTGGCCGTCAACGAGTTCTCCAAGCACAAGGAAGCCGCCAAGGACTTCATCGAATACTGCACCCTGAACAACGACACCGCCCAGTGGTGGCTGGAAGCCTCCAACGGCGACGTGGTCTCCAACAAGGAAGTCCTGGCCGCTAACGCCGACTACCAGAATGCCTCCTTCGGCAACCAGAATACCTACGGCTTCTACCTGAAGGAAATGGAACACATCGACTACAGCCTGATCACCGGCTATGACGATTCCTGCAAGGAAGCCTTCGGCGCGGCCATCGTTTCCGTCCAGAAGGGCGAGAGCACCAAGGAAGATGCTCTGAAGAACTTCTACACTGTGGTGACCACCCAGTATCCCGAGCTGGTCATCCCCGCCGACGCTCCCATCAACTAATCTGACCTGAAACGCAGGGCGGAGCGGCCATCCGCTTCGCCCTGCACCGTTTTTATTTCCCAGAAAATGGAAAATCTTTTGAAAGGCGGGTATTTGCAATGGCTGTGAAAACGCAGCGGCCTGCTGGGGAGAAACTGGCACGGAAGAACAGCGGACTGACGAAAATCAACCGCTACGGTTTTTTCTTCTGTCTCCCCTTTGTCATTACGTTTCTGATTTTTAACGTCTACCCCGTGTTCCGCACCTTCCAGATGAGCCTGATGAACTACAAGGGTTTCGGCAAGGAGCAGTTCGTGGGCTTTTCCAATTATGTACGCGCAATCAAGGATGTCCTGTTCCGGGACGCCTTTGTCAATACACTGAAGATCTGGGGACTGAACATCGTCCTCCAGCTGGGTCTGGCTCTGCTGCTGACCATTATCTTCAACGACATGAAATACCGCATGAAGGGCCTCGGCATCTTCCGCGCCATCTTCTATCTGCCAAATCTGATCGCCTGCACGTCGGTGGCGTTCCTGTTCAAAACGCTGCTGGACTGGAAGTATGGCAGCTTCAACCAGGTGCTGATGAATCTGGGTCTGATCACCGAACAGGTGAACTGGCTGAAGGGCAACGCCTCGACTGCCCAGTCCGTGGTGGGCGTCGTGGGCGCGTGGATGTGGTTCGGCAACAGCTTCATCATGCTGATGGCCGGTGTCCAGGGCATTGACCGCTCCTATTTTGAAGCCGCGACCATCGACGGCGCGAACCGCTGGCAGGTCTTTGGGAAGATTACCATGCCCCTGCTGCGCCCCATTATGCTGTACGTGGCCGTGACCAGCCTGATCGGCGGCTTGCAGCTGTTCGATCTGCCCTATCTGATGTCCGGCACCACCGGCGACCCCGGCCGTTCGCTGTACACGGCGGTGTTCTACCTGTATACCACCGCTTTCAAGAACAACCAGATGGGCTATGCGGCGGCTCTGGCCTTCGTCCTGTTCCTCATCATCGCCGTGTTCTGCGGCATCGCGTTCAAGCTTATGAACCGGAAGGAGGACTGAGCCATGGAAAAGGTGAAAGTGAAAAGCGCAAAGGCGCTGCTGTATCTGTTCCTGATCCTGCTGAGCGTCATCTGCTTCTCCCCGTTCTGGATGATGCTGGTCAACGCCACCCGAAGCGGAAACGAGATCATGGTGAGCTTCTCCATGCTCCCGGGTTCGTCTCTGGCAGAAAACTGGGCGGTGGTCACCCGCAATGTCAATCTGGGACAGGGCTTCGTGAACAGCCTGCTCATCGCCCTGTGCAACACGTTCCTCAGCTGCTATTTTTCCGCGCTGACCGCCTACGGTCTGGCCTTCTATAAGTTCAAGGGCAACAAGACCATCTTCACGGTCATGCTGGTGTTCATGATGGTTCCCGCGCAGCTGAGTATGCTGGGCTTCTACGACCTGTGCAACAAGATGCACCTGATCGACAGCTACTGGCCGCTGATCCTGCCCAGCATCGCCAGCCCCTCCACGGTGTTTTTCCTGCGGCAGTACATTCTGTCCGTCATGCCCCGGTCGGTGCTGGAAGCCCCCCGGATCGACGGTGCCAGCGAGCTGCACATCTTCCATAAGATCGCCCTGCCCATCATGATGCCAGGCGTAGCCACCATGGCCATCGGCTCCTTCATCGGAAGCTGGAACAACTACCTGCTGCCCATGCTCATCATCAACACCCCGGCCAAGCGCACGCTGCCCGTCATGGTGGCCGAGCTGAACGCCGTGCGGGACATCACCACAAACTTAGGCGCAAGCTATCTTGCCGTAGCCATTTCCGTGGTGCCGATTATGGTTGCGTTCTGCTTCTTCTCCAAGTACATTATCAGCGGAATTTCCGCAGGAAGTGTAAAAGAATAGGGAAAACTGTCAAAAAGAATAGCTGTATTTTCCCATATTTTATGTTATACTGGTTGCAGAAAGATAAGGGAAGCTCTGATTCAGAGATTCCCAAGGGGAGGGGCTTTGGAATGAAGCGCTTACTATCACTCGTTTTGCTGCCTGCACTGCTGCTGAGCCTTGCCGGGTGCCGTTCGCACCCGGCTGAGCCTGTTTCCGAGGCAAGCAGCGAGAGCAGCCAGACCGTGAACATGGAGTGGTACATCAATTTCAGCTGGTACAATACGGTCTGGGGCGGCAACACCGTCAGTGACGCCATCACGGAGAAAACCGGCGTGAACATCCGGTTCCGCTCGCCGGACGGCAGCGAATCCGTGACTCTGGACGCCCTGATCGCGGGGGACAACCTCCCTGACCTCGTCACTCTGGGTTGGTGGGAGCCGCAGCTGAACGAGATCACCGACGCCGGAATGGCCTACGCCCTCAATGAGCTGGCGGACGAATACGATCCCTATTTCTGGCAGGTGGCCAAGCCGGAAATCCTGAACTGGTACACCCGGGAGAACGGGAACGTCTACTGCTACCCCAATTCCGCCTACGCCCCCGGCGATTACACCGAGGAAAACCACGTGGCCTCCAACCAGACGTTTCTTGTCCGCAAGGACATTTACGAGGCGCTGGGCTGCCCGGACATGACCACGCCGGAGGGCTTCTATGAGGCCGTCCGGGCAGCGGCGGAGCAGTTTCCATCCGTGGACGGCGAACCGCTGATCCCGGTGGGCGCCCATGAATTCACGGAACGGGGCTGCGACTCCTTCGACATTTTCCTGCAAAACTTTCTGGCCATCCCCAACGAAAAGGACGGGAAGCGCTACGACCGGTACACCGACCCCGAATACAAGCGCTGGCTTCTGATGTTCCGCCAGCTGGGGGAGGACGGGCTTCTGCGCAGCGACATTTTCATCGACAAGCGCACCCAGATGGAAGAAAAGATCGCCCAGGGTCGGTATTTCTGTATGCTCTACCAATATACGGACATGGCCGAGCAGCAACGCGCCCTGTTGGCAAGCACCCCGGAACGCGCCTACATCGCCGTGGACGGCCCCCGGAACGCTGCGGGCGACCCCTATGCCCTCCCCGGCACCAGCATCAACGGCTGGACGGTGACGCTGATCTCCAAGAACTGCGCCGACCCGGAAAAGGCCATCAGGCTTATGTCTTTCCTCATGAGCGAGGAAGGCCAGAAGCTCATTATGCTGGGCGTGGAGGGCGAAAACTACACCATGCAGGACGGAAAAGCCGTACTGACGGAGCAGACGAAAGCCCTCTTGGAGTCGGATTACCCCGCCTACGTCCGAGAGATCGGTGCCAACGACAGCTACTGGATGCTTCAGGACAATCTGATGCAGTCCAAGTGGAAGCCGGAGGACACCCAAGAGCTGCTGCAAATGGAGCAGTGGACATATCCCTACGTAGTCTATACCGGCCAGTACGACGCGGATTTCGAGCTGGACAGCCCGGCAGATCAGGCGAAAAAGCGCATTGACGCCATCCACGGCCAGTTCCTGCCCCGGCTTCTGCTGGCGTCTACCGAGGAAGAATTCGAGACGCTGTGGCGGCAGTATGTCTCCCAGCGGGAAGCGGCGGGGCTGGACGTAATGCTGGAAGAAAGCACCCGTCAGATGCTTGCGGCCAAGGAAAAGCTGGGGCTGAGCTGAGGAGACGGGATGAAACGAAAAATTCGCAATGTGTCTTTGGCGCAGCAGCTTTCCCTGATGACCTGCCTGTGTCTGCTGATCCCCATGGTGCTTCTGTCCGTGAGCATGATCCGCTCCGTGCAGACCACGACCCTCACCACCCGGCAGCAGGAAGCCCAGTCCCGGTGCAGCAGCGTCATCTCCGAAGCCGAGCAGGTGGCCGAGCTGTGCAACATGTCCACCCAGGTCATCCTGAACACGCCGGATTTGAAAACGCACCTTTTGAAGCTAAAACAAAACCTCCAGCCGGACACCCTGACGCTGCTGGAATTCTACCGTCAGAACATTTCCAGTCTGGAAAAAATCGTCCTCAGTAACCCCAACCTGTACCAGATCCGCGTCTACTCCGCCGCGAAGAACATTCAGGAAATGACCCCCATCCTCTACAGCGGACGGCGGATGTCCCGGATGCCCTGGGGAGACGGATCCGCGATTTCCGAGGGAAAGTGGTACTTAGACTACGCGGACACGCTGCTGGACGATTACCCCGCAGCGGAGCATATCATGAGCCTGGTCAGCCCCATTACGGAGGAAGGCGACACGGTGGGCGTGGTGGAGGTGTCCGTCCGCATGGACGAGGCGCTGCCCGAGCTGTTTTCCCAGGAACCGGGGAATTATTCCATGCTCTGCACGGCGGAGGGCGAGGTGCTGGTGTCCCAGCAGGAAATGGCCGCACCGCCGCTGGAAGCAGGGATGACCGTTCAGAAGCTGGACGGCAGCCGGGTACTTCTAAACTGCACATGGCTGAAGGAATTCAACTGCTGGTATGTTCAGGTGACGAGCCTGTCCGATCTGGACGCCACCGTCCGGGGGCAGGCGGGGCTGATATTCTGCGCCCTGGTGGTAGCCTTCGTCGTTCTGGCGCTGGTGGTCTCCTGGCTGACAAAACGGCTCCTGCGGGGCTTCTACATGACCTTCGACGGCATCCGCGCCTTTGCCAACGGCGACGTGGACGCCACGGTGGAGGTAGCCGGCGGCGGCGAGGTGGCCGACTTTGCCAGGGAAGCCAACGGTTTACTCAACAAGATACGTCAGCTGATGCACGACAATCTCCAGCGGGAGATGCAGGCGCGGGAGTTGGAAATTCGGGCGCTGCAAAATCAGATCAACGCCCATTTCATCTACAACGTTCTGGAAGCCATCAAAATGATGGCGGAGATCGACGAACGCTACGACATCGCCGACGCCGTGACCAGCCTGGGCAAGCTCATGCGCTACAGCATGAAATGGGAAAGCGGCAACGTGAGCCTGGAACGGGAGCTGGATTACATTCAGAACTACATTGCCCTGATGAATCTGCGTTTTGACTACATGGTCAGCCTGGACATTCAGATTCAGCCGGAGCTGCTGGGGCAGCAGCTTCCCAAGATCAGCTTACAGCCCATTGTGGAAAACGCCGTGGTGCATGGGGCGGCGGTTCTGGCGGCGGATACCACCATTCTGGTTCACAGCGAGATCGACCTGCCCAACGGCCGCTATATGATCCACATTACCGACGAGGGCAAGGGCATGGACGAGGAAAGTCTGAACCGCGTCCGGCGGCAGATCAGCGGCGAGGAGCCGTCCCACGCCACCTCCGGGAACGGCATCGGCCTGCACAATGTCAATGAGCGCATCGTGCGTTCCTTCGGCCCCTCCTTCGGCTTGCAGGTCAGCTCCATCCCCGGCAGGGGTACGACGGTGACGGTCGTGCTTCCATTTCATGAAAAGGACGGTGAACACCAGTGAAGACGGTTCTGATCGCGGAGGATGAAAAGTTCATCCGTCTGGGCCTCAAAACCATGCTCCAGCGCTCCGACATCCCGGTGGAGGAAATTTATGAAGCCCGGGATGGGGAGGAAGCGCTGCAAATCTTGCAGGCGCACCCTGTCGATCTGCTGATCACGGACATCCAGATGCCCAAAATGGACGGCATTGCCCTTGCCGAGCGCAGCCGGGAGCTGCCCAGTCCCCCCATGGTGCTGGCGGTCAGCGGCTATGACGATTTCAATTACGCCGTGTCCATGCTGCGAAACGGCGTGTCGGATTATCTGCTCAAGCCCGTGGAGCGGCAGAAGTTCTGCGACGTGCTGAAAAAGCTGGAAGCCCAGTATATACAGCGCCAGCAGGCGGCGGAGCAGACCCACAACCGGTATCTCCGGGCGCTTCGCTATCTGATGCTGGAACGCAGCGCCGACTCCCACGAAGCCCGGGAGCTGATCGGGCGATACGAGGGGCAATTCTTTGGGGGGACGTATCAGGGCTTTCTCTGTCAGGAAATCCGCGAACCGCTTTCCCAGAACGTGATTGCTCTTCGGGCAGAGGGAAGCTGCACCCTGTATCTTACCGGGCAGGCGGATGCGTTCACGCCGCTGGTGCCGGAAATCACGGGATTCAGCCAGCCGGTTCAGGGGCTTTCCGCCCTTCGCCAGTGCTATATTCAGGCGCGCGCCGGGTGGGAACAGGCATTTTTCGCGGGCAAGCCCTGTTCCGGCGTTCCGGGCAAGGCCGCCGCGTCCGAACCCACCGTCACGGCGGAGCAGCTGCTGAGCCTGGTGGGGCTTTCCCGGGACAAGGAAGTCCTGCGGCTGCTGGATGTGCAGGCCAGAATGGTTCGCCAGGGCGATTTAACGCCGGACGCCTTCGGGGCGCTGGCCGAGAAATTCATTCGGGATTTGGGCGGCACTTATAAAAACCTCATCGACCCGGGCGACGACCCGGTTCGCTTCGGGGAAATCTGGCGATTCGGCTCTGTCCAAGCCTATCTGGACGAGCTGAGCCAGTGGCTCAGCGGCTTCTGCGGCCGCATCGGGCAGGAGTTTGCCGACTACGAAAACAAGCAGAAAATCCGTCAGGCCGTGTGCTACATACAGGAAAACTACCGCAATCCCCTGAACATGACCATGGTCAGCAATCAGGTGTCCATGAATTACTCCCTGTTCAGTCTGCTGTTCAAGCAGTACACCGGCACGAATTTTGTCAATTACCTGCAAAATCTCCGCCTGACGGAAGCGAAGCGGCTGCTGACCCAGACGGACTGGCGCATCGGGGAAATCTGCCGCCGGTCGGGCTTTACCGACGAAAAGCACTTCTTGAAAGTCTTCAAAAATTCCGTCGGCCTGTCCCCTTCCGAATACCGGAAAACAAATATGCTCCGGGAAGCCATTCAGGGCGAGGAAGAAATGCCCTGACGCTCCGGAAACCGCAGCAAAAGGCAATACCCGGCCGAGGTGGCCGGATATCGCCTTTTTCATCAGTCCAGCGGGAACTCCCTGACCGGCTTCATTTCCAGCGAGATACGGGGGAAGGATGCCATGATCTCCTCGGCGCGTTCCTCCGTGATCTGCGTCATCTCCGTTCCGCTTTCAAAGTCTTCCAGCATCCACGATTCGTAATAGACATCGTAGTGCACGTCCAGAATAGAGCTGAACTCCGTGCCGCTGCCCAGCCGGTGGTAGTAGTGGTATGGTTGTCCGGACAGGAAAACGTAATCCTCATATACGTTTCCCTCACACAGATACCCCTCGTACCAGCTTCCCATAAATCCGGCGGTTTTTCCGTCCTGCATCGTCCAGATTTCACAGATGTGTCCGTCTCTGCCGAAAATCAGCTCCTCCTGACCGTCGCCGTTGACATCCCTGAGGGTGTACTCCATGGTATCCCAGAAATGTTCATAGGTGAGATTGCAGTTTTCCACGAAGTAAGCTTCATTGTCACGCATCCGCTGAATCAGGTCGCCGTAGCTGTCCAGCCGGGTATTTTCTTCATACTTACGCTGGCGCTCCGCTTCGGCCACGGGGTCTATCACGATCGCTTCCTGACTTTGCTGCACTTCTTCCAGCTGCTTTTGGAGTGCCGCCATGTCCTCCACCGGGTTTGGCTTTACCGAATAATTCAGCGCCTGGGCGATCAGTTTCATATCCCCCCGGGTCATGACGTCGCCGGGGTTTGCCCATTCCGCGCCCACTTTGCTGATCGTGATGTTGATAAAGGCGTCCTCCCTGTCGCACAGGATATAAGCGTCGCCGCCCTTGTCATTGACGATCAGGACATTCGTCCCGTCGGGCAAAGTCTCATTCCACTGCTGAACGTTTTCGCCGTCCCCGATGATGAGATAGCGGGCGCAGAAATAGGCTTTGTCATGATAATCATAGGTCAGCATGAAGGAAAATTCCTGCGTCGCGCTCGGATTTGTCAGCGTCGCATTGTAGGACGCATTGAAATTACCGCACTGTTCGATTCTGACGCCCCCCATTTCCACTTTCAATCCGGCGTTTTCCTTCACCACACTGTTAAAATCCAGAATCTGTTTCAGAACGCTGGTGTCATTTCCCTGATAAACGGCGGTATCCCCTGCCAGCTTCAAATCGTATTTCTCACAGATTTCATCGATTTTATCCAGCATGTCCGCAGTATAGGCGTAGTAGCTGCTGTACTGCGCCGGTAGCTGGAAGTCTCCCGCGGCCTTCAATAGAGACTGGTCAGGGTCGTAGCTCTGCTGGAAATCCATCCACTCCTGAGCGGCGAGCTGGTTTTTGCTTCCCTCCGGCCCCGCCACGGAAATGTACTGCTTGATCTTCTCGGTGGGGGGAATGGTGCTGCCGTCCTTTTCGTAGCGCATATTCTGGGTATAGGTTTCCTCGCCGATTTTCAGCGACTGCAAATGCAGCGCATACGCAACCCCGCAGCCCACCAGCATCAGCAGCATGGCGATAACAGCGGCAATGAGCCATATTTTCCGCCCGGGCATCCGTTTGGAGTTCCGCACGACCTTTTCAGGACGCATATCTTCTTCGGATTCCTCGATGTACTTCCGGTCAATATAGCTCAGACCGATCAGAATGTTTTTTCCGTTCATACCTGAATCCCCTCCTGTTCCAGATAGGTACACAGCTTCGCCCGGGTACGGCTGAGCTGCATCTTTACCTTGCTCTGGGTGATGCCGTACCGCTGGGCGATTTCCGCAATGGTATCCACATGCCAGTACCGCCGCAGGAAAATCATCCGCGTCTCTTTGGGCAGACTTTCCAAAAAAGCGTTCAGCATCCGCCCCAGCTCCTTTGCTTCCAGCTCCCTGTCCCGGCTGGTATCCGGGATGCACAGCTCCATCTCGTCTGTCAGGGCGACGACCTCGGCGTTCCGCTTGGCCGCCCGGTTCCAGTCGACCTTGTGGAACTAGAGATGGCGACAGATTGAAGCGATGAAGGCGTAAAAGCAGACGGGACGCTGGGGCGGAATGACTTCCCAGGTTTTCATGTAGGTGTCGCTTACGCTTTCTTCCGCATCTTCGAGATTGTTCAGAATTTTATTTGCCAGAAAGCGGAGTTTTCTTCCGTAGGCCGCGTCCGTCTCGGCAATGGCGTCTTCATTTCTCGCCCAGAACAGGTCAATGATTTTTGCGTCTTCCATGAGGTTCACATCCTTTCCTTTTGTTCCTCACCCTGATAGTACGAAGTCCGCCGGGAAACGTCACAGGAATTCAGAATTTTTTCAAATCCGCTCCCCAACATTATGCCGTATCCGCTCAGAAAAGGCAACCGGAATGTCAGGCGTGTCCGGGTCAGTGAAAAAATCACACCGGCATGGAAAAAGAATGTGGTTTTGCCCTTCCGCTTCCGGTAAAATAAAGACAGTCTCAGAATGCCCCGGCGGCCTTGCCGAGGCGATCACAGAAGGGCGGCGATCCTATGGAACAAATTACCTACCTGAACGAATTCGGGGATTTTATACTGCGCAATGCCCAGCGATACGCGGGAACCTATTTCCCGCTGGTCAACGAGGGCGGCATGATCTCCAGCGTGACCCCCTGTCTGGGCGGCGACTGCAAAACCGGCCAAAATGCCTTTTTGCTGGCCCCCGCCAGCAGCGAAACTCTCCACGAAAGCCGGGCAAGCCGGAATTTCTGGGTCATGCAGTCCGGGGCAGCCCCATGGTCGGTGACAGGGCAGAGCGCCCCCCAGCAGGCAAAGCGCTTCACCCCGGAGGAAGAAGAAACGGTGCTGCGCGGCGGCCTTCTGTGGCAGCAAATTTCCCGCAGGCAGCCGGAAACTGAACTGCTGGCAAAGGTTTTAAGCTTCGTTCCCGCCGGGAAGGAAGCCGTGGAAATCATGCAGGTCACGCTGGAAAATACCGGCGAGAAGCCGCTGACCCTCACCCCGACAGCGGCAATTCCCCTGTACGGCCGTTCGGCGGACAACATCCGGGATCACCGCCACGTCACCAGCCTTTTGCAGCGGGTGACGCTGGGCGAGCATGGCCTTGACCTCCACCCCACGCTGACCTTCGACGAGCGAGGACACCAGAAAGGCCAGCTGACCTACCGGGTGTGGGGGCAGGACGACGCCGGGGCAAGCCCGGAGGGCTTCGTCCCGCTGGTGCGGGACTTTGTCGGTTCCGGTAGCTACGACTGGCCGGAAGCGGTGGTCGCCCCGGAGCGTGTCCACCGTCTCCACGCCGGAGAAACCGCTCAGGGCAGTGAGGTCGTCGCCGCCCTGTTCTTCCCCGAACGGACACTGGCTCCCGGTGAAGCGGCAAGCTATCAGATCGTCCTCACCGTGGACGCCGACCCCGCCCCCTATTTGACGGCAGAAGGGGTGGCGGCGGCGCTGGAACGGACGAAGGCCTTCTGGCAAAACGCCTCCGCGTGGCGCGTCCGCACCCAGAGCAGCGCCTTCGACAGCTGGCTGCGCTGGGTGGGCATTCAGCCCCTGCTGCGCCGCATCTGCGGATGCAGCTTCCTTCCCCACCACGATTACGGCCGGGGCGGCCGGGGCTGGCGGGATCTCTGGCAGGACAGCCTTGCCCTGCTGCTGACTGCCCCGGAGCAGACCCGGCAGGATCTTCTGCGCTACTTTGCCGGCGTCCGCACCGACGGGACGAACGCCACGATCATCGGCGCGAAGCCCGGGGAATTCAAGGCCGACCGGAACGGCATCCCCAGAGTGTGGATGGATCACGGCTTCTGGCCGATGCTCACGGTGGAGCTGTATCTGAACGAAACCGGCGATCTGGATTTTCTTCTGGAAAAGCAGCCCTATTTCCGGGACACCCTCGCTCACCGGGGCGAGGGCAAACCGCTGAAAGCGCCCGGCGCGCCTTGTGATGGCACCGTATTGGAGCATCTGCTCATCCAGAACGTGACGGCTTTTTACGACGTGGGCGAGCACGGCTTCATGCGTCTGCGGGGCGCGGACTGGAACGACGGGCTGGACATGGCACGGGAACGGGGCGAAAGCGTCGCTTTCACCGCCGCCTATACCGGGAACTTTACGGCGGTGGCGAAGCGTCTGCGGGATTTGGCGAAAGCTGGCCGGGACAGTGTGGAAATTCCCCTTCCTCTGCAATCGCTGCTGGAAATGGATTACCAGAGCGCTCAGGAAAAGCCCGAAAAACTGATGCAGTATTGCCGGGAAATGGAAGCGTCCGTGCCAAAAGCCGCCGTCTCCCCGGAATTTCTGGCAAGCGCCATGGAGCGCATGGCGCAGGAGCTGCGGGAGAATATCTGCGACACCCAATGGGTCGGCGACGGCGCTGACCTGCACTGGTTCAACAGCTATTACGACAATTCAGGCTCTCAGGTGGAGGGTGGCACGGACAGTCCCGTGCGCATGATGCTGACGGGGCAGGTCTTCACGATCCTGTCCGGCACGGCCACGGAGGCGCAGGTGCGGCAAATTCTCCGCTCGGTGGACTGGTATCTGTGGGATCCCAGCCGGGGCGGCGTGTGCCTGAATACGGATTTCCGGGAAGTGAAGCTGGACATGGGCAGAATGTTCGGATTTGCCTACGGAAATAAGGAAAACGGCGCTGTTTTCTGCCATATGGCCGTCATGTACGCCTACGCCCTTTACAGCCGGGGCTTTGCCGCGGAGGGCTGGCGGGTGCTGGAACAGCTGTACAGCCAGTCCGCCGACTTTGCCCGCAGTCGGATTTTGCCTGGAATTCCGGAATATTTCGACGACCGGGGGCAGGGCATGTACCCCTACCTGACCGGCGCGGGCAGCTGGCTGCTGATGACGCTGCAATGTCAGGCCTTCGGCGTCCGGGGGCAGGACGGCCATCTGCTGCTGGAACCGAAGCTCCAATCCTGCCAGTTCGGCAGCGACGGCATCGCGGAAATCGCCTGCACCTGCGCGGGGAAAAAGCTGCGGGTGCGCTATCACAACCCCCAGAACCTGGACTGGGGAGAGTACCGCATAGAGAAGGCGGTATGCAAGAACAAAACCTGGCAGTGCGGCGGCGGGAGCCTGTGCATCCCCCGTCGGGAATTGCCGGAGGAAAAATGCCTGACGGTGGACGTCACCCTCGTCAGCGCCGCATCGGGAGGAACGCGCCATGTTTGATGAACGCAGCCGCTTTGTTATGGAGGATTATCAGAAAAAGCCGCCCTTTTCCAGCTTCTTGCCGGGCATTGCGGGGCCGCTGGGCGTCCCCGTCTGGTGCTATTACAACAACCGGGGTCAGGCGGTCTGCAGCTTCGGCGCCCAGGACAAGGATCACGCCATTATGGAGTTTCAGTCCGCCCATACCGCCTACCTAACCGTGAAATACACCGGTTTCCGCACTTTTTGCAAGATTAACGGAGCCTACCGCGAGCTGCTGATGGAAAATTGCCGGATGCACATTGGCATGAGCGAGCTGGAGATCACCGGAAACACGGGTGATCTGGCGGTTTCCGCACTGTACTTTGGCGTTCCGGGACAGCGGACGGCGGCGCTGGCGCGGGTACTGACGGTGCGCAATCATGGAAATCAGCCGGTGGAACTGGAACTGCTTGACGGAATGCCCGCCCTGGTTCCCTACGGCATCAGCCAGGATCATTTAAAAAATATGTCCAATCTCGCCAAAGCATGGATGCAGGTGGAGGATGCTGAGCAGGGGCAGGCTTATTTTCGCGTCCGTGCGTCCCTTGCGGACACGGCCTCCGTCACGACGGTGGAGGAAGGAAACTTCTGTCTGGCGTGGGACGGCAGCGGCCAGCGGCTGAAACCGATCGTCCAGCCCAGCCTGATTTTCGGCGAGGATACCAGCCTGACGGTGGCGGAAGCCTTTGCCGCCACACCTCTTAATGACCTCTGCGCCCGGACGCAGGTCACCCAGAATCTGTTCCCCTGCTGCTTCCTGCCGATTGCGGCGGTGCTGGCACCGGGAGAAAGCGCGGCGGTTTACAGCCTCTACGGTCAGGCGGAAAACAAGCACCAGGTCGCAGCGCTGGCGCAGTGCGCCGCCGCGCCGGGCTGGTTTGCCGAAAAGCGGCAGGAAGCGGCAGATTTGGTAAGCGAACTGTGCGCTCCCATAGCTGCCCAAACCGCCGACCCGATTTTCGACGCCTACGCGAAACAAAGCTGGCTGGACAACTTCCTCCGGGGGGGCGTGCCGACGTTTTTCCGAGACGGGGAGAAGCAGATGCCCTATTATCTCTACTCCCGGAAGCACGGCGACCCGGAGCGGGAATACAATTATTTCTCCCTGGGAAAGGAATACTACGCTCAGGGCAACGGCAATTTCCGGGACGTCAACCAGAACCGCCGCAGCGACGTTCTCTTCGCCCCGGAGGTAGGCGCGGAGAATATCCACACCTTCTTCGAGCTGATCCAGGCCGACGGCTACAATCCCCTGGTCATTACCCCCAGCGTCTACACGCTGGACGACCGCGCCCAAAAGCAATTTGCTCAGGCGCTTCCCGGAATGTCGGCGCTGCTGTCCGGCGCTTTTACCCCCGGCCAGATCGCCATGGCCGCCGAAGACGCGGGAATGTCCCCCGAAGAAGTAGCGGCCTTTACGGCCAAGGTCATCTGCGCGGCCTACAGCGAGCCCAGCGCCGAATTTTCCGAGGGCTACTGGTGCGACCACTGGACGTATAACCTCGACCTGATCGAAAGCTATCTCGCCGTTTACCCGGAAAAGAAAGAAGAACTGCTGTTCGGCGGCTTCCGGTACCGCTGGTACGAAAGCAAGGCCATGGTCAATCCCCGGGCAAAACGCTACTGCGTGACGGAAAACGACCTTCGCCAGTATTATGCCCTCGGCGCAAATCGGGAGAAAAACGGCCAAAAGTGGATGCACACCGCCGACGGGAGTCTTGCCCGCAGCACACTGGCGGAAAAACTGATCGCCCTGTGCGTGCTGAAAATAGCCACGCTGGACGCCGCCGGGATGGGCGTGGAGATGGAGGGCGGCAAGCCCGGCTGGTATGACGCCCTGAACGGTCTGCCCGGTCTGCTGGGTTCCTCCATGGCGGAGAGCTGTGAGCTTGCGCGGCTGCTTGCGTTCACGGCGGACGCGCTGGAACAGGAGCCGGGAAATATTTCCCTGTATGCGGAAATTGCCGATTTGCTGACGGAATCAAATCGAATTCTGACTGAAACCGCCGACCCCTACACCCGTTGGGATCGGATGAATGCCATGAAGGAGCGCTACCGCGCGTCGGTCTGGGACGGCTTTGCAGGCAGTAAGGTCAGCGTGTCCTGCGCCGAAACCGCCGCGGCACTGCGGCGGATGGAGCAGGCGGTTCTTCAGGGAATCGAGAAGGCGAAGCGTTTTGGAGCGGGAATCCTGCCCACCTACTTTACCTTCCGTGCGGAGCGTCTGCGGCAAACCGCAGACGGTGTCATCCCCTTGGAGCTGACCCCCGCTCCCCTTCCCCTGTTTCTGGAAGGGCCTGTGCGCTATCTCAAGCTGGCGCTTCCCATGGCGGAAAAGCAGCATCTGGCGGATGCTCTGCGTCACAGCGACCTGTACGACGAGGGGCTTAAAATGTACCGTGTCAACGCCAGTCTGTCCGGTGCCAGCTTCGAGGTTGGCCGCGCCAAGGCATTCACCCCCGGCTGGCTGGAAAACGGCTCTATCTGGCTCCATATGGAGTACAAATATCTGCTGGAACTGCTGAAAAGCGGCATGTACGAGGAATTTTCTCAGGCTTTTCGGGACGCGGCCGTTCCCTTCCAGAACCCGGAGCGCTACGGAAGGTCACCCCTGGAAAACGTCTCCTTTATTGCGTCCTCCGTCAATCCCGACCCCGCTGTCCACGGACGGGGCTTCGTCGCCCGGCTGTCCGGGTCTACGGCGGAATTCGTCCAGATCTGGCAGCTGATGTTCTTTGGCCGCGACCCCTTCCGGATGATGAACGGCAAACTGACGCTGGGCTTCCGGCCCTTTGTCCCGGCCTATCTCATGCCGGAAAATGGCCGCGTAAGCACCACGTTCTTAGGACATATCCCGATTGTCTATGAAGCCGCCGGTCTGCGGGAGCTGGTGCCGGGAAAGACGTCCCCAATCAGCTACGCCCTGACTTGGAAGGACGGCACGACCTGCACACTGCAAGGCGACCGTCTGGGAGAACCTTACTCGCTGGCCGTCCGCAGCGGCGAGATCACGAAAATTCATGTAACCATGAGGTGAACCAATATGAAAGCAGTCATAACCACCACAGATTTCAGCCGCAATTTCCTCTGGGCGGAAGCACCGCTGGAAGCGGGCGCACTGGATTGCACCCACCAGTTCAGCGTCTACCCCAACTGCAAGGGGCAGCGCATCGAGGGCTTTGGCGGTGCATTCACGGAAGCGGCAGCGTACAACTACCAGAAGCTGCCCCAGAACAAGCGGGAAGCCTTCATGCAGGCCTACTTCGGCGAACAGGGACTGCGCTACAGCGTGGGCAGAACCCACATGGGCAGCTGTGACTTTGCCCTTGGCAATTACGCCTGCATCAGCTCAGAAAACGATCCTGTTTTCAACACCCAGCGGGACGAGACCTATCTGCTGCCCATGCTCCGTGACGCGGGCGCGGCAGCCGGGAAGCCCATCGGGCTGCTGCTGAGTCCCTGGAGTCCCCCGGCGTTCATGAAAACCAACGGCGACATGAACCACGGCGGAAAGCTCCGGGCGGAATACCGGACGCTCTGGGCAGACTGCATGGCGCGGCATGTTGCTTTTTACAGAGCGCAGGGGTGCGACGTGCGGATGGTCTCCATCCAAAACGAACCCGCCGCCACTCAGGTCTGGGATTCCTGCCTTTATTCCGGCGCGGAAGAAGGGAAATTCGCGGCTTTCCTGCACAAGGCGCTGGACGCGGCAGACTGCGCCGACGTGAAAATCCTCGCATGGGATCACAACAAGGACATTTTCGTCTACCGGGCGGAGGAGACGCTCTCGGTAGCCGGGGCGGAGCAGAACGTGGACGGCTTCGGCATCCACTGGTACACCGGCGACCATTTTGAAGCCGTCCGGGCGGTGAAGCAGCGCTGGCCGGAAAAAAATATCTGGTTTACCGAAGGCTGTGTGGAATACAGCCGCTTTGACGGCATGACCCCCCAGCAGAAGGCGGAAATGTACGCCCACGACATTCTGGGGAACCTGAACGCCGGGATTTCCGGCAGTATCGACTGGAATCTGCTGCTGGACAGCAAGGGCGGCCCCAACCATGTGGGGAATTTCTGCGAAGCCCCCGTCATGCTTAGCGAGGACGGCACGGACTTTTCCCTCATGACGGAATACTATTACATCGGCCATTTCAGCCGCTACATCCGCCCCGGCGCGGTGAAGTTGGCAAGCTCTGTCGCCAATACCGGCGTAGAAGCCGCGGCTTTTGAAAACCCGGACGGCAGCCGTGTCGCCGTGCTGCTGAACACCGGGGACGCGCCCCAGGACGTCAGCCTGACGGAAAACGGCGCGGAGGGCTTCCCCTTCCGGCTGAACCCCCATACCATTGCCACCGTTCAGTGGAATCTATAATTCTTTCATGTGGGGTCGGCTTCACAAAAGTGAATCCGACCTCTTTCTTTTTTCCGAAAAAGGTGGTATGATAAAGAAAAACGGCGCACGCCGCCGACTCACACAAAGAAGGTCATCACCATGAACGCCCCCATAAAAATGCTGGTCATCAATCCCGGCTCCACCTCCACCAAGGTCAGCTACTTTGAAGACGGGAAGAACATCTACACCGAGAGCATCTTCCACGACGCCCCGGAGCTGCTGAAATACCCCACCACCAACGACCAGATGCCCATGCGCAAGCAGGTGCTGCTGGACTTCCTAAAGTCCCACGGCATGACCCCCGCCGACATGGACGTGTTCGTCGGCCGGGGCGGCTGCGCCTATTCCCAGGCCGACGGGGTCATGGAGATCGACGGGCGGCTGGTGCGGGACACCGCCGCCGACAAGGGCGGCAGCGACCACCCGGCAAAGCTGGGGGTCATGCTGGCCTACGAGCTGGGCTGCGAGTACCGCAAACCCATGTACACCGTGAACCCCACCAACGTGGACGAGCTGTGGGACTATGCCCGCCTCACCGGCATTGCGGGACTTTACCGCCGTGCCCAGACCCATGTGCTGAACCAGAAGGGCATTGCCGCCATTCACGCCAAAAAGCTGGGCAAGCGCTATGAAGACCTGAACCTGATCGTCTGCCACGTGGACGGTGGCATCACCGTCACCGCCCATAAAGCCGGACGCATGGTGGACAGCACCGAGGGCGCCGGCGGCGACGGCCCCTTCACCCCCACCCGTCTCGGCTCCATCCCGGTGATGGAGGTGCTGCAATACTTAGACGAGGGGCATACCACCGCCCAGATGCGCTCCATGCTCTCTCGCTCCGGCGGCTTCGTCAGTCACTTTGGGACTTCGGACGCGGCAAAGGTTCACGCCCTGGTGGAAGCCGGGGACAAAAAAGCCATGACCGTCTGGAACGCCATGATCTACCAGCTGTGCAAATCCATCGGCGGCATGGCGGCGGTGCTGGAAGGCAAGGTGGACGGCATTCTGCTCACCGGCGGCCTGATGCGCTACGACGACATTCTGAAGGGCGTAGAGCAGCGCTGCAGCTGGATCGCGCCCATCGCCGTCTATCCCGGCGAGTGCGAGCAGGAAGCCATGGCGGACGCCGTTCTGGAGGTGCTCCGGGGTCAGCGGAAAGCCAACCGCTACACCGGCGTTCCTGTTTTTCAAGGCTTCGAGTGGGACAAATAACAACCTTCCCCTGTTAAAAAGGAGACCGTTATGCCTCAGTTTACCAAATACGCACTGGAAAACTCCCTGAAAAAGCTGCTTCTGCAAAAGCCGCTGAACAAAATCACCATCAACGACATCACCGAGGACTGCGGCATCAACCGCATGACCTTCTACTACCATTTCAAGGACATCTACGATCTGGTGGAATGGGTGTGCCTGGAGGACGCCAAGAAGGCGCTGGCGGACAACAAAACCTACGAGACCTGGCAGCAGGGCTTTGTCCGGATTTTCGACGCCGTCCGGGAGAACAAGCCCTTTATCATGAACGTCTACCGCTGCGTCAGCCGGGAGCAGGTGGAAAAATACCTGACGCCCCTGACGGACGATCTTCTGATGGGCGTGATCAACGAGCTGTCGGCGGAGATGGTCGTCCGCGCCGAGGACAAGGCCTTTATCGCCCAGGTCTATTCCTACGCCTTCGTGGGGCTGATGCTGGACTGGATCAAGGACGAGATGAAGCAGGAGCCGGAAGCGCTTGTAAACCGGTTTGCCCTGGTGATCCAGGACGATATTTCCTGCGCGCTGAACCGGTTCCGGGCGGATAAGTCTGCATCAAACCAGGCAGATTGATAAAATTTCAGGCACTTTTGCCTCCGTGATGAAGATTTCATCACGGAGGCATTTCTGTTTATTGTAAAAAGTGGGTTCCGGACATACAATAAGGTCACCGAAAGGCAAATGAACGATTTCACAAAGGAGTTGCTATTATGTATTATTCTGCTGGAACTTACGAAGCGTTTGCCCATCCCGAGAAGCCGGAGGGCGTAGACAACAAATCCGCTTATATCATCGGCACCGGCCTGGCCGGTCTGACCGCCGCCTTCTATCTGGTGAGAGACGGCCAGATGAAGGGCGAGCGCATCCATCTGCTGGAAAAGCTGGAGCTGGCCGGCGGCAGCTGCGATGGCTACCGGGACATCACCAAGGGCTTCTATATGCGCGGCGGCAGGGAAATGGACAACCATTTTGAGGTCATGTGGGACACCTTCCGGGATGTTCCCTCCATCGAGACCCCGGGTGTTTCCGTGCTGGATGAGTATTATTGGCTCAATAAGCACGACCCCAACTACTCTCTGTGCCGTGCCAGCATAAACTGCGGCGAGGATGCCCATACCGACAAGCAGTTCAAGCTGGATAAGGACTCTGCCATGGCGCTGTCCAAGCTGTTTTTGACACCGGAAAAGGAACTTGAGGACAAAAAGATATCCGATGTACTGCCGGATTCCTTCTGGAGCAC